>JAGCEE010000242.1 GCA_017650795.1 Clostridia bacterium
AATGCAGTAGTTAAACCAGATACAGACAAATATGCTAGTTTAAATTACTTTTTAAACACAATAGATACAATGCAAATCAAGATGTGGTGTGCATATATTGATATTTGTGTTGATTTGCTTTTAGTTAAAGATTTAATATTACAAGAATCAAAAGTATACGCTGCAAATGAATATAAAAAAGAATTAAAATCAATACAAGATTATTTAAGTATTGAATATGATATGTCATTAATTCATCTACCTTATGGACAAAGAGTTATAAGTTCATTGCTTTTATATGCATTCACTGATGTTAATAGAAAAAGCGACTATATTTTAAACTCTAGTGAAAATACAATTAAAAATTTTTCATATAAAGTGAAAAAATTATCTAAAGCATATAATTTAAATGTTAACAACATGTTCCACATAATCATGGATGAATCTATGAATCAAAGTATTAAAACAGATGCAGGTTCAAGTTATGAAAGCAGAGTTGCTCAATCTATTGCTCCTTTAGTTCAAAAATTAAATGGACATTCACACGATTCTAAAATTCCTTCTGTTGAGTATGATAATACGTTTATTTATAACAATAAATTGTGTGGTATCAGTGCAAAAAGAACTTTAAGAGAAAGATATAAACAAAATCTTGAAGATGTTGATTTATTAGATGTTGATTATATGTTTTTGATAACACTTGGAACAGATTTAAATGAAGAAAAACTGAATAATATCATGCAGAAGAAAGGCACATATGTTATTGTTAGTCAAGAAGAATATGACACAATGGCATTTTTGAATAAGTCTTCCAGAGTAATATCATCAAGAAATATACAAACCGCATTTAAAAATATTATAAAATAAACAATGAAGCCAAATAATGACTTCATTATTTTTTATTTAATATATTTATTACATCTTCTAATTTATCTTTATCTTTAAGTATCTCTAAATGTGGAATTTCAAATATATCAAAGAAACCAATTTCTTTTAATCTTTCAATTTGTTCGAATGTATGTTTATTTGCTTCACACCACATGTTTAAATCAAATAATACATTTGTTTTTATACAAAAATCTTGTCTATTTTGTAGACCTTCATATGAATTGATTCCATTGTCTACTATTGTTGCGTATCGTTGTTTTTCTGTGTCCGACATTGTTTTAATATCATCAATGCTATGTAAAGGGTATCGTTCTACAACTTTATCATAATCATAACCAAACATCTTTGCATTTTTTCGGTCTTGTTCTTCGGTATCAAATTCCTTAAAAACATGCTTTCCTTCTTCTGAAAGTTGATAAGAATGAAATGTCGAATTTGGGTATTTAATTTTATTTGCATCTGTTTCTAATGTCGCATTTATTCTATTTACCAATCTAAACAATTCTTTATCGTGTGGCACGAAATCAATAGTTATAATGCCTGGCAACACTTCGGCACATACCTCTTTTACATGAATCAATTCATTCTTTTTATCTAGAATTTCTTCTTCTAAAGTATTATATACTCTTGGCTTATAGTCATCATCTTTATGTGCTGACTTCTTATTTCTTTCATAATAAATTCTATCTATAATTTTATCAATTTGCCTTATGTTTTTCCTTTTAGCAGTGGTATTGAATAACTCATCCAATACATTTACTAAATTGATATAAAATACTTGTCTTAATTTATCAGTTCTTTCTCTTAAATCTAAATTTGACAATTCCAAAATATTTTTTGAAATATATAAAAAGCTATCAATACACTTTTTAGCCGTTATTAAAAAATGTGCGTTTTCCCATTTATTCTTCATAGTTTGTTTCCTTTTTTATTGTTTGTATAGAAATATTATAGCATAAATCAGACAATCTTTGTATAAAAAAATATGCAAAGAATAATCTCTGCATATTTTTTTGCAAGTTTCAAAAGTCTTTAACATTTGTTTTTGGTTTTTTTTTGTATATTTTTATTTTTTTGCACATACTACATCTAACTTTAAGGAGATTGTATGAAAGTGCAGGAAACAAAAAAAATAAAAAGATTTAATAGAGTTTTTGCTGCGTTTTTGATTGTTGTTTTTGCCTTTGTTCTGGGCGGAACACTTTATGCTGTTAATTATCAATCAAACACTTCGGTGGTTGAGGTAGCCACCACATCAGAAAACAAACAGGTTCAGCAAAGATTAAAAGAACTTGGCTATTATAAGGGGGCAATTGATGGTATTTTTGGACCAAAAACTCTTGCAGCAGTAAAAAACTTTCAGCGTGACTATGGGCTTGTTGTAGACGGGATTGTGGGCAAAAAGACGCTCGCCGCACTCGGGCTTGGAACAACCTCAAAATATTCTTCGTCTGATGTTTATCTTCTTGCAAAGTGTGTTTATGCAGAGTCTAGGGGTGAGCCATATGCAGGACAGGTTGCAGTTGCAGCAGTAATTTTAAATAGAGTAAAAAATCCAAACTTTCCAAATACAATATCAGGGGTAGTTTATCAGCCATGGGCATTTACTGCGGTGAGCGATGGACAAATAAATTTAGAGCCAAATCAAACTGCATATAATGCGGCAAAAGATGCCATGAACGGTTGGGACCCAACATATGGCTGTATATATTATTATAATCCAGCAACTGCAACATCTAAGTGGATATTTAGTAGGCAGGTTGTCGTGACGATAGGTAAGCATGTCTTTGCGATATAGTGGGAATAAATGACGAATAATGAATAATGAAAGTGGTGGAATATTCAGTAAATAAAAATTAGTTAAGGGTTTTAATAAATGGTGAATTGTTGGCTGTGAGTGGTTAATAACAACCGAAAAGCACAACAAATAATGAGCGTTAAAAAATAATAAAAATTTTTAATTTAAAAAAAAATAAAAACCAATAATTACATTACTAACAATATTAAAAAAATAATAAAAACCTTTTTATTTAAAGACATTTCATAAACTAATAAAAATTAAAAAAGGAGAGATGATGAAAAAACAAATAAATTATAAAAAAGCCAATTTTTGGCTTGCTGTGGCATTAATAGTTGTTAGTATGGCACTAATAGTTGTTGGTGTGCTCTTTATATCAAACATTTCAAAAGTAAGCACCATGGCAAGCACAATAGAAAATGTATATCAAAGGAATTTTTACGACCTTGTTGATAATGTAAATAATGCCGAAGTAAAACTATCAAAAGTGCTTGCATCGGATTATGATTCATATACAAAAAAAATGCTTGGCGAAATTAGTAAAAATGCTTCATCTGCAAGTTATAATTTAAGCAATTTGCCAATTTCTCTTAATGGCTTAGATGAAACCAAAAAATTCATAAATCAGGTAAGTGGATATGTGGACAGCCTTGCGGACAAATTGGATAAGGGACAAAACTTAACCGAAGCCGAAAAAGATGAACTATTAGAAATATATAACAGCATGTTGGTTTTAAAACAAAACTTGGGTAAATTTAACGATGATATTATGAAAGATGGCTATAATATTTTTAAAAATGGAAATCTTTTAGGTGCAGATTACAATGGCTTTACAAAATCAATACAAGGCATTAAAGTTAGTGATGTGGAATATCCTACCATGATATACGATGGACCATTTGCCGATGGTCAATATGATAAGAAAGTAAAAGGGCTTAATGGAGAACTTGTAGATGTTGCATTTGCAAAAGACAAGATTAAACAAATATATAAAACCGTGACAGAAAAAGATATAAAATACATTACAGAAACAAAAGGAAAATTCCAAACTTTTGATTTTTCTGTAAACCTTTACGACAATATAACGGCATATATACAAATAACCAAAACTGGTGGGCATTTATTAACTGTTAGCGGTTATGGAGATGATAATAATAAAAACATTACACTATCAGATGCTATGGGTATGGTTAGAGAACTTATAAAAAGCGAAACAAACATGGAATTTGATTGTGTTTGGAGCGATGTTGTTGGTTCAGATGCTTACTTAAATTTTGCGCCAGTTTTAAAGGGTGTTGTAATGTATCCAGATTTAATTAAGGCAAAGGTTGACTTGGCGTCTGGAATAATGACCGGCTATTCTGCTTCATCGTATTACACAAACCATACACCAAGGCAGCTCGTGACAGCGACATTTAGCAAAGAAAATGCCGATAAAAAAGTGCCAGCAGGCTACGATGTGTTAATGTCTAGGCTTTGTATTGCGCCATTAGACTATGGTCAAGAAAAACTGTGCTACGAATACAAATGCACACAAAACGATAGCACATACTACATTTATATAAATGCCAATACCGGCATAACAGAAAACATTTTAAAAGTTATTGAAACAAGCGATGGTAATAAACTAATGTAAGAACAATGCCTGAACTTGCTTGCATTGTTCTTGCGTTCCTAGAAAAAACACAAGTATTCGCTCATGTTATTCTTGCGTACCTAAATAAAAGGCTCGGTATCGAGCTTTTTTTGTAAATATATTTATATATTTATTATTTATTTTTTATTTAATTAACCTTGACATATTGTTTGTATTATGATACAATCGCCCAGTATCCTTATGGGCGCATTGTTTTTTTGTGGGCTTTTTAAGGGTTCTAGGGCAGGGTTTAGTTGCATGAGGCTTTGCCCAAAATAGCACTAGCACAGGTGAGGTAAACCTAAATCACCGAATAAGATAAGGTCATTTAATGTTTAGTCTACAATGCAGGGCGATAATGACTTTGTATGTAACTTTTGCCAAGGGCGTATGCCTTGTTTGTTAGGGCAAAAAGGTGTGCTACTGTTTTAATTGCAAAAATAGTTGGAATAATGCCAAAGGTTAGGTAGTTTCCACAAAAAATCTAATCAAAAGGAGAAAAAGAATGCCTACCATCAATCAGTTGGTTAATAAGGGTCGTAAGACTTTTGACAAAAAAAGCAAGGCACCACTTTTGGAGGAATGCCCTCAAAAAAGAGGTGTTTGCCTAAACGTTAAAACAACCACACCTAAAAAACCGAACTCTGCACTAAGAAAAGTTGCCAGAGTTAAACTTTCAAATGGAACAGAAGGTACTTGCTACATTCCTGGAATCGGACACAATTTGCAAGAACACAGCGTTGTTCTTGTTCGTGGCGGAAGAGTAAAGGATTTGCCAGGTGTTAGATATCACATTGTTCGTGGAACACTTGATACTGCCGGCGTTGCAAAGAGAAACCAATCTCGTTCTAAATACGGCGCGAAAAAGCCTAAAAACTAATTCGTAAAAAAACAAATTAACGAATACTGAATGACTAAAAACAAATAATTTATGGCTTTTTAAATATAAGGTTATATTCTTATTAGTTGTTTAGTTGCTAAAATTTTTAAAAGGAGAGAATAACATGCCAAGAAGAAGAGGATCTTTTAAGCGCAACGTACTTCCAGATCCAAAGTATAAATCAACTTTGGTATCAAAACTTGTAAACCAAGTTATGTTTGATGGAAAAAAGAGTTTGGCTCAAAGTATTGTATATAGCGCTTTTGATATAGCTGAAAAGAAAACAGGTATAAATGCACTTGAACTCTTTACACAATCTGTTGAAAATGTTAAACCAGTTCTTGAAACTAAAGGTCGTAGAGTTGGTGGTGCAACATACCAAGTACCTATGGAAATTAGACCAGAGCGTCGTCAAACTCTTGCAATTCGTTGGATAGTAGATTTTGCTAGAAACAGAAATGGCGAGAGAAATATGGACGAAAAACTTGCTGGCGAACTTGTAGATGCTTACAACAATACAGGTAATGCAATTAAGCGTAGAGATGAAATGCACAGAATGGCTGAGGCTAATAAGGCTTTTGCTCATTACAAATGGTAAAATTTCTAATTTTTAACTGCGTACTACTTTGTTTCTGGTGGCTATATTTTCAGTCATTTAGGGAACTAAATTCCTTCAAACATTACGCCACCGAGCCTCGTATTACTTGTTAAAAAATAGAAATTTAAGAAATTGGGTTTTTGCCGAGCCTTGTAAATCTTGTCAAAATATCCAAAAAATAAGGCAATGCATGTTGTTTTAACTTGCCGAGCCTTGCAACTCTCATTAAAACAAAACAAAACATTTACAAGCATTTTTTAATTGCTAAAAAGAAATTATTAAATGATTATTTATTCGTGCATTAAATAACAAAAGGAGAAAGAGTATGTTTGTAGAAAAAGTAAATATAGAATCCCTTGAAGATTATCTTTCAACCACAATCGGATATCCTGTTAGTGCAAAAAGAGTACGAGATGGAATTTATGCAAAAATAGAAACAGGTTATTATGGTCCACAACCAGAATATTTAATTGAAGATTTTGGTGTTAAGGCGTTAAATAGTTATGGCGAAATGAATAAAGGTTTTTTCTGGGAAAAATGCAGAGAATATTATTTACAAAATTTTGTTAATTACAGAAACGAATACAATAAAAACCTTGAATCTCAAATGATCAAGTAAAATAACACAATAAAAATAATTAAAAGGAGAAAATATGGCTACCGATTTACGTTTAACTAGAAACATTGGTATTATGGCGCACATCGATGCTGGTAAAACAACCACAACCGAACGTATACTTTTCTATACTGGAATAAACCACAAGATTGGTGAAGTTCATGATGGTGCCGCAACAATGGACTGGATGGTACAAGAGCAAGAACGTGGTATAACCATCACATCTGCTTGTACAACTTGTCAATGGAAAGGCAAAAAAATCAACATCATCGATACCCCAGGACACGTTGACTTCACAATCGAAGTTCTTCGTTCACTAAAAGTTTTAGATGGTGCCGTTTTGGTGCTTTCTGCTCGTGACAAAGTTCAACCACAAACCGAAACAGTTTGGCGTCAAGCAAACCAATGTAAAGTTCCAGTTATTATATATGTTAATAAAATGGATAGAGATGATGCATATTTTGATAAATGTGTAGACTCTGTTAGAGAAAGACTTCATACAACTCCACTTCCACTTCAAATGCCAATAGGAATGGCAGATACATTCCAAGGCGTTATTGACCTTCTTACTATGAAGGCATTTATACCGGAAGATGATATGGGTAAGATTATTGATGAAATCGAAATCCCTGCTGAGTATAAAGATGAAGCACAAAAAAGACACGATGCACTCATTGAGTCAATCGTTGAACTTGATGATAAACTACTAGAAAGATATTTTGAGGGTGAAGAAATTTCACTTGATGAATTAAAAGCAGCAATTAGAACTGCAACAATAGATAAGAGAATCACACCTATGCTTTGTGGTTCATCTTACAAAAACAAAGGTGTACAAAACTTGCTTGATGCAATGGTGGATTATTTACCATCACCACTAGATATTCCAGCAATGAAGGGTATAAATCCAGACACTGGTTTAGAAGAAGAAAGAGAAGCAAAAGAAGATGCTCCATTTAGTGGTCTTGCATTTAAAATTGCAACCGACCCATTTGTTGGTGGTTTAACTTATTTTAGGGTTTATAGCGGTGTTTTAAAAGCAGGTTCTTATGTGTATAACTCAATCACAGGAAAACAAGAACGTGTTGGACGTTTAATTAGAATGCACGCAAACCACAGAACAGAAATAGACGAAGTTGGTGCTGGTGATATTGCCGCAATCGTTGGTTTAAAAGACACAATCACTGGTCACACACTTTGTGACGAGAAACACCCAATTCAATTAGAGAGCATGGTGTTCCCAGAGCCAGTTATTCAACTTGCTATTGAGCCAAAAACAAAAGATCAACAAGAAAAAATGGCTCTTGCTCTTGCAAAACTATCTCGTGAAGACCCTTCATTTAGAGTTTCTACAAACCAAGAAACAGGTCAAACAATTATTGCCGGTATGGGTGAGTTGCACCTAGACATTATTGTTGATAGACTTCTTCGTGAGTTTAAAGTAGAAGCCAATGTTGGTGCTCCACAAGTAAGTTATAGAGAAAGATTAAAGAAACCAGTAGAAGCCGAAGGTAAATTCATTCGTCAATCCGGTGGTAAAGGTCAATATGGTCACTGCTGGGTTAAGTTTGAGCCAATTGAAGGCGATGGCTACGAATTTGAAGATAAAACAGTTGGTGGTTCTATTCCAAAAGAATTCATTCAACCAATCAACAATGGTATAAATGAATCAAGAAAGAATGGTATCTTGGCTGGTTATGAAACAGTTGGTTTTAAAGCAACCGTATTTGATGGTTCTTACCACGATGTAGACTCATCAGAAATGGCATTTAAAATCGCAGGTTCTTTGGCATTTAAAGAGGCTGCAAGCAAGGCAGATACAGTTTTAATGGAACCAATCATGAAAGTTTCTGTAGAAGTTCCAGACGACTATCTTGGAACTGTTATGGGCAACATAACTTCTCGTAGAGGTCTTCTACTTGGAACAGAAAGCATTGCAGGAAGCCAAAGAATAAATGCCGAAGTTCCACTTTCGGAAATGTTTGGTTATGCAACCGACCTTCGTTCTCAAACTCAAGGTCGTGGTGTGTTCGTTATGGAACCACTTAAATATGCAGAAGTTCCAAAATCTATTTCAGAAAAGATAATTAGCACAAGAAAGAAAGCAGAATAAAAAAATTTATTAAAAACATTTTGAAAAACAAAATAAATATGTTATATTGATAACTGATTCTAAAAAAATAAAAAAGGAGATATTAAAATGGCTAAGGAAAAATTTGACAGAAGTAAAGTACACGTAAACGTTGGTACAATCGGCCACGTTGACCATGGTAAAACAACATTAACTTCTGCTATATGCCAATATTGCGCTGCTAAAGGTTTGGCAGAAGCAATGAAATACGAAGATATCGATAAAGCCCCAGAAGAAAAGGCTAGAGGTATCACAATCAACACTGCACACGTTGAATATCAAACCGCAAAAAGACACTACGCACACGTAGACTGCCCAGGACACGCTGACTATGTTAAAAACATGATCACAGGTGCTGCTCAAATGGACGGTGCTATCCTAGTTGTTTCTTCAGCTGATGGCCCTATGCCACAAACAAGAGAGCACATCTTACTTGCTCGTCAAGTTGGTGTTCCTTATATCGTAGTATTCATGAACAAAGTAGACCAAGTTGATGATGCAGAATTATTAGACTTAGTTGAAATGGAAATTAGAGAATTATTAAGCAAATATG
>JAGCEE010000022.1 GCA_017650795.1 Clostridia bacterium
ATTTCCATAATAATATTATACCACAAAGCCATAAGTAAACACAACATATTATTAAAAAAACCACCCAAGTTTAATGCGATTCAAGTAAGCGTCAAGTGATTGTAATTGTGTAATATTATTCGAGTATATATTTTTAAAATAACATAAGTTTTGAATTTTGCTGTTTTTATAAAACTAATATACATTATTTCTATTGACTTTTTTCGACAATAGTGAAATAATTGCTCTTAGCTATATTTACGTATAAAGAGGAAATTATGATTGAAGTATTAAAAATTATTTATATGGTATTATTTTGTTGCACATTTGTTTTTGTCGCATACAATTTGATTTTGATGGTAATTGGTTTATTACCTAGAAAAAGAAAATATAAACTTATTGAAGACTCTCAAAAATTTTGTATTTTTGTTCCTTGTCACAACGAAGGAAGCGTTATTGGGGCAACGGTAGAAAACCTTTCAAAAATTGTATACGATAGAAATTTATTTGATGTATACTTTATTGCAGATAATTGTTCTGATAACACTGCTGATGAAATAAGAAAAGCCATAAAAGAATTGGGAACTTCTAATTTTAATTGTTTTGAAAGACATGTAGATGACCCAAAGAAAAAAGGTAAACCACATGCATTAAAATGGGCAATAGAAAAATTAGAAGAGGAAGACAAGTTTTATAACAAATACGATATGTTTATGATACTAGATGCAGACAACTTTGTTGATGCCGATATTTTAAAACACATGAACAGCCAGTATTTAAGTTATCCAGAAAAAAAACGTCCAGAACTTATTCAATGCTATCTAGACAGTAAAAATAAAAATAGCATTATTGCAAGAGGCTATTACACAACTTATAGAATAATGAATGGATTTTGGCAATACCCAAAAACACGTATTGGACTAAATGCATGTATAGGTGGAACCGGTTTTTCTATGACCACAAAGTTTTTAAAAGAAATTGGTGGCTATAACTGCTCATCTTTAACAGAAGATTTGGAAATTCAAACCATTGCAACTCTTAAAAATAGAAGAATCTTGTTCAATCAATTTGCAAGAATATATGACGAAAAACCAACCGGCTTAAAGCAATCCATGGTGCAAAGAACAAGATGGGCACAAGGACACTGGTTTATTTGTTTTAAATACACATGGCGATTATTTTTAAGTTTATTTAATTTTAAACAAATAAAAATGATTTTTAAAAAATTAGATAATATGTTGTATTTGCTTGGTATGTTTAATATCACATGTACATTCTTAATGCTTTTAATTAACCTTGGCATTAGCATTTCAAATGCAATATATAAAATTTGGGGAATTGGAGAATTATATGAATTTAACGTTATTCCACCAACTCTTTATACAGTATCAATAATATCATCAATAGTGTTTTATTGTATTATACTTTTGTCGTCAATTTACGATGGAGACAAAAAAGAAAAGAAGTTTGCTTTGCTTGAAGTAATACCAAATATTATTTCTCTTTTGATATTCTCATTCACATACTTCCCTCCCGCAATTATTGGGTTGTTTAAATGTCCAAACCAAAAAACTTGGAAAAAGACTGCACACAAAGTGACAAAAATTGCTCACAAAGATAATTTATTACTACAAGATGAAAATACAAAAACAGAAGAAATTAGCGAAGAATTAAAAATGGAAGATGTTTCAAACAATTAGAATAGCAATTTGATGCAAAAAAAAATACAAAGGATTAAAACATGAACAGAAAAATAAAAGTAATGACAATTTTTGGCACAAGGCCAGAGGCCATTAAAATGGCACCTCTTGTTTTGGAGTTAAAAGAAAGAAAAGAAATCGAAACCATCGTTTGCGTGACTGCACAACATAGAGAAATGCTTGACCAAGTATTGCAAATATTTAATATTGTTCCAGATTACGACCTAGACATTATGCAAAAAGGTCAAACATTAACCGAATTAACAAGCAGAGTATTGGTTAAGTTGGACAATGTTATTAAAGAAGTTAAGCCGGACATAGTTTTGGTGCATGGCGACACAACAACAAGTTTTGTTGGAGCACTTGCCGCATTTTATAACAAAGTTAAAATTGGTCATGTTGAAGCAGGTCTTAGAACATACGACCTATACTCCCCATTCCCAGAAGAAGCAAACAGACAATTTGTTGGAGTGCTAGCTGACTTAAACTTTTCACCAACAGAAAATAGCAAAAATAATCTATTAAAAGAACAAAAAAAATCAGATTCAATTTTTGTGACAGGCAATACTGCCATTGATGCATTAAAATATACCGTAAAATCCGAGTATTCTAACGAAATACTAGATTGGGCAAAAGATAGCAGAATGGTTCTACTTACTGCTCACAGAAGAGAAAACTGGGGCGAGCCAATGAAGAACATCTTTAATGCAATTAAAAGGATTCTCAAAACATTTAAAGATATTAAAATTGTTTACCCTGTGCATCTAAACCCTATTGTTAGAGATATGGCTTATGAAATGTTTACAAATGACGAAAATGCAGACAGAATTAAACTTATTGAACCATTAGATGTTATTGATTTCCACAACTTTATGG
>JAGCEE010000243.1 GCA_017650795.1 Clostridia bacterium
ATCAAGCCATTGAACAAGACTGAATTGAAGTTGGTTGAAGGAACAAAGATTGAATCATTGAAAACAAGTATCAAGGGTATTCTCATTCCTGCTAACAAACCATTGGCAGAAAATGATTTTGATTCAATCCTTGATAGTATGACCTTAGTAGATGAAAATAGTGCTAAGTACAAGTTCAATGATGAAGAATATACAATCACTACAGATGTAGAAAAATCAAGACAAACAATCATTACGGATAGATTCTACAAGACCTACGAAGGTGATAAGAAGTTATATAGTAATTGGATTGAAAAGAACAAGGAAGGTAAGGAAGATATTATAATGTTCCTTAACAAGTTCTTTGGTATTAAAGAAGATGAAAAGAAAGAAGAAAAGGAAGAACTCGTACCTGCAGACTTTGATGAAATGCAAAATGATGTGGATAAACTAGAAAAAATCTTCAATAATACAGATATATTCGTAAGTGAAAATTTTGAAGAAACTTACGATAAGATGAAGAAAGAATTTGAAAGCCTTGATAACGATATTAAGCAATACTGTGGTGATGATAAGGATAAGAATGAAAAGTATAACAAGGGTAAGAATCTAATTGCCAAGTACAAAGATGATTTGTTACCTCAGTTATGGTTTGCCAATAGATTCTTGGATAGTGAAACCGCACCAAAGAAAGAAAACGAAAGCTATAACCCATTCATTGACTATTCATTGTTAAGTTTGTTGGAAGATGAAGAGCCAAAGAATAATGAAGACCAAGGTGACCCAGAAAAGACTGAAGAACAACAAACTAATGAAGATGAAAGACTAAAGAGCTATGTTGAATCTTTGTATAGAAAGATTAAAGAATTGCTAAATGCCAAAGATTTTACTGGCCCTTATGAAAAGTGGAAGAATGGTGTTAATACTTTGTATGGTAAATTAAAGGATAAGATTAAGGATAATACCTATACTGACCCAATACAACAAATATCTGCTATTTGTTTGTATGTAAAGAACAAGCAAAAAGACAAAAACGAGCAATAGTAAAAAAGTTATAAATATAATATGAAACATTACAATGATTATTACACAGATTACTATGCTCCTATGTGGCATAGACCACATTCCGATTTGGAAGTGGCAGCTGTTCCGTTGCCTGGACACGATTGTTGTGGTCAAGACCCACACGAGGATTGTGTTTGTGTAACATCAGGTGATGTGGCTTTATGGAATGAAATTTCCGCATTATCTGGATTAAGTGGTATAGATTGGGACACTTTGTACAACATATCTGGACTAAGTGCTTCGGCTAACTTGTGGAATAGTAATTATAACACTGTTCGTACAAATTCAGCCATTTGGTCAAATAAACTTGATTCTAGTGCTTTTGAAGAAAATAGTGCTTTTTGGCAAGGTGCAAGCGAGATAGTTCGTGATAACTCAGCCAACTGGAATAGTGCTTATTCTTCAATTCCACAAATCTATACAAACAAAGAAAATATTGAAAAACTTTCTGCAGATTTTGCTAAACAAGTTAAAATTTATTTTGATAAAACTACAATAGATGGGGATGGAACTTACAATAGTCCATATACTGTAAAGGACTATACAACCTATAAAGAAGTGGTAAACACAATTTATAGTGGGTTTAAAGAACTTTATAAGAATAATACACAACAATGGATGTCCTTGACTGCAGATACCGATAAAGATGGCATAAACCCATATTTGAAATCTTTATTTAGTGCCGTAGCAGTTAAAGATACAGACCAAGATACAACTTTGGGTAAGCATGGTGACTTGATTCAATGGATTATTGAACATTTAGGTGGTGTTATTGGTGATGTTTCTCAGTACGGAGAGGATATTAGGAGATTGAATTTCTGGACTGCCAATAGTGGAGTAATTTGGAAACACACTGGAACTAAGCCTACAAGTAGTAATGTAACAGGTTTCACGGGGAGAAATACCATTTGGTATTGTGAAGCATAACACAAATTAAAAGGGTTGGAATATGGAAGAAGTTATTACAAATCTTGCAGCAAATGGCGGCCCATTGGGTGTTATTGCCGCAGGTGTAGTTTATCTAATAATTTACATACAAAGAAAGCAAACATCTGAAAAGCGAAACGATGATACTGCCAAGCTAAAGGAACAAATAGATGAATTAAAAGAAGAGTTGAACAAGGAAAAAACCGAAAAGCAACTCCTCCAAAAAGATGTAGCCTATTTGTTAAATGAAACTACCGGCATTAAAGAAGATATTAAGGAAATGAAGAATACCTTAAATACTATGGCATTGGCTTTGGAAAGAATCGCTTCTAAGTACGATGATAAATAAGGTTAATTATGTTAAGACGATATTTAAAAGAATCAACAGAATTTTATTCAAAAGAAGATAATCCTTTGTTCTATATCTTCATTATACCCAAATTGGTCAAAAGTGATGCCGAAACGGTTAAGCAAGACAATGACCTTAAAAATTTGCTTTCTTTTGTAGAAGAAAACATAAAGGGTTTGAATATTAAGTTGTTGGAAAAGACTTATAGCCCAATTTCCTTTATGACTTTGTTCCAAACCGAAAGTGTTAAGAAAGCTTCTATTGAATACATAGAACAGTACTTAAAGCAATTTGAAATGGATTTGGCTAATGAAGAAAAGAACTTTATGAGTGCTTATAATATACATAAAGTATTTGAAACCATTAAAAATAGTGATAATTACAAGCAATATTGTAAAAATCTATAAAATTGGAACTGTTATAAATATAGTAATAGAAGAATTTGGAGATTTAAAATATGAAAAATCGTGATGAAGCTATGTTTGCTGAATGGAAGAAGGCTCGCCTAATGGAAGGTTTTCTTGATGGCGAAGAAGAAAAGCCAGCTTCTTCTGAAGACGCAGCTCCTGCTACTGAAGAAGAAACTACAACCGAAGGTGAACCAACAACCGAAGAAACTCCCGCTGAAGAAACCGCACCGGAAGATGTTGATGTTTCTGACGAAAATGCTGAAGAAACTAAGGATGATGGTTTGGACGATGATTTTGAAGGTGATAAAGATGAAGACACCGGTACAAAATCTAGTGACCCAGAAGTTGCCGAATTGAAAGATGCTATTGCTACATTGACACAACAAATCCAAGCATTGACCGACCAGATGGTTAAGGCTAATGGTGGTGAAGAAGGTGAAACAACTGAAGAAGCACCTGCAGAAGAAGCCCCAACCGAAGAAGAACCAAGCGAAGATACTAGCGAAGAACCAGCTGAAGGTGAAGAATCTAGCGAAGAATCAAGCGAAGAAAGTTCGGAAGAATCTAGTGAAGATGAAGCTCCTGCTGATGAAACTAAGTCAGAAGCCTACAATAAGTATTGTAGAAAGGGTGGAATCCTTGCTGAAAATAGTGGCTATATGATTTCTATTCTTAATGAAGGTCGCTTTGACAAGCTAGAAGAAAGCATTATGGCTGTTGTCAAGGCTAAGATTCGTCAAAGAATTGAAAAGGAAAAGACAAGATTACGCACCGAAGCTTTCAATAAGAAATTTGGTGGTTAATTACCACATTTCCAAGTTATAAAGTGGACTCACGAAGTCCACTTTTTTAAGTTATAAATAAAAATAGACAATTTTAGTTTAGAGGTAATGTGATATGAACCAGTCTTTTCAACAATTAAATGACACTTTCAATGTTGATTGTGATGATATTGATTTAAACGATGATTTAAAGGAAACAGAAGAAACTGATATAGATACTAATAACTATAAAAATCAAAAATATAAATTAAATTCACACGATTATTTGATAGTAGAACTACAAGACCAAATAGAAAGAATTAGAAGTGCAGCAGAAGATTTAAGACAATGCTTAAAAGCCGGTGCACCACCTAGACTTTATGAAGTTTATTCTAATATGGAAGAAAAAATTTCTAACAACTTAATGCGAATAAAGGAATTGGAAGAAACTGAAACTGATTATCAAGTAACAGAAACAAAGGAAAAGATAGCACAAAAGAATTTGGAAATTAAACAACAAAATACTATGTTGAGATTACAAAAGAATACTGGTGCTAATCAACAGCCGGGTCAAGTTCTAATAAATAATCAAACAAACATCTACCAAACATCTTCTCAATTACTTGATGAAGTATTGTCCGAAGATGAAAACGAAGGTGTACAAAGTAATATAATAACAAACGAAAAGGATTTACCTAGTTTTAATTTGGATTAATATGGCTTTAAAATATTCGGTATATTATAGAATACAACAAAGAGATTCATTTTTTGAAAGATTTTTCAAAAAGTTTTCCAAGCAATTTACACCAGAAACTGTAGATGCCGCTAGAGAAAAGTATGAAGACTTAATGGAAGTAATCGTTCAATATATTTTGGACGAAAATAAAATGGATTTGAATATCCTTTTAACTAAGCAAAATGCAAAAGTAGCCCGAATATTTTTTGACTTCTTGACAGTTTCTACTATCAAGAACAAGAAGAAAAGCGAAATTATTAATCGTGTAAATGATATTTTCATAGAGGAGAAAAAGATGATTGACTTTAGACAATTCCTTGCCGAAAAAATGAAAGAAATAAATGTGGCTGACGGCCTTGATATTGATGAACCA
>JAGCEE010000244.1 GCA_017650795.1 Clostridia bacterium
TGTAATCCAACAATTTCTAGTCCTCTTTTTGCCATCATATATGTTGCAACTGGGCTGTCAATTCCGCCAGAAAGCATAACCAATCCTTTGCCAGAAGTTCCAAGAGGCATGCCTCCCGCACATGGTATACTATCGGTTAAAATATATGTTTTTCCATTTTCTCTTATATCAACAACAATTTCTAATTCGCTGTTTTTTAATTTTACTTTTAAGTGAGGGTTATTTTTAAGAATTACTCCACCTAACAATCTTTCGTATTCATTAGATGCAATAGGAAAGGTTTTGTCCGCACGTTTTACGCTTACCCTAAAAGTATTTGCAGAAGTTTTAAAACCACTTAAAAAACTTTCAATGTTTTCTCTTGAAGTTTCAATTTCTGTTGCCTTAGAAAGTGATGTAAGACCAAATATTTTTGTCACTTTTTTAATTATTGCATCACAGTCCATTTCTTCAATATCTTCTATTAAATATCTGCCTTGGATTTTACTAACCTTGCAATCAAATTCATGTAATGATTGTTTGATGTTCTTTAAAAGGGTCTTTTCAAAAAAGCCCTTATTTTTTCCTTTTAAATATATCTCACCAAACCTGAGTAAAAGTACATTTTTCATTTTAGTTTTTCCTTTAATGTAGTATAGCATTCATTTAATATTCTTCCAGCCTCTTTTGCTTCTTGTATGGTTGTGTATTTACTAAAACTAATCCTAACACTACCAAGCACCTCATCGCTAGTAAGCCCCATGTTTTCTAGCACACGATTTCCGGCTTTTTTTGATGAGCAAGCACTTCCACGACTAATTAGCACATCTTTTTCTTCTAGCATATGTACAAGAGTTTCGCCATTTACACCCATAAAACTCAAACTTAAAACATATGGGCTCGCATTTGAGTTTATTTTACAACTAAGAGCGGTTTTATTTATATAGTCATTATTGGTTTTAGTACAAGCAATTTCACTTAAAAAAGCATTTTTGCACTCTTTAACATGTAATTCATTTTCTTTTAAGTTTCCAAAATTTTTAACCGAGGTTGCAAGTGCCATAATGGCAGGTACATTTTCTGTTCCGGACCTTAAATTATATTCTTGACCACCACCAAAGATTATTGGAGAAAGCAAGTTTTTGTTTTCAACATACAAAGCTCCAATTCCCTTTGGCCCAAACACCTTATGACCAGAAATTGTTGCCATATCTAGTCCAAAATAATCTACATTTATTTTAAACTTGCCAAAGCCTTGAACAAGGTCACTATGGAATATTGCATTTGGACAATATTTATTCTTTAGTTCGGCAATTTTGTGTAAATCGTTTATTGCACCAGTTTCATTGCTAACCATCATAATTGAAATAAACGAAACATCGCCAGATAATTTGCTTTCTAAATCGTTATAATCTATTTCTCCACTTGGTGTAAGATTTACAAAAACAACATCTGCACCCCTATTTTTTAGTTCCATGGCAGTGTTATAAATTGATGGATGCTCACCTGAACTAAATAGCATCTTGCCAAAAATTTTACGATACGAACCAAGTATGGCAAGATTATTTGCCTCTGTTGCACTGCCAGTAAAAATAATGTTGTTATTAAATGAAGTACCAATAGCATTTGCTATTACTTCTTTTGCGTCATACAATTCTCTTTTAATACTTGCACTTTGTTTATAAATTGCCGATGGATTAAAAAAATATTTGCAAGCGTATTTTGAATAAACCTCACTTGCATTTTTATCTAAAAAAGTTGTTGCTGCATTGTCTAAATAAATCACGAAAATAAAGTTATCATAAAAAAATACTATTGTCAACAATACACCGTATTTTAAGCTATATTGTATTTGACAAAAAAAAGATAATTATGCTAATATAAAAAAAATTGGTGTAAGTATGAATAATGAATTGTATAAGATTCAAGACATAAACATCTTTTATGGAAGAAAAAGTGACGGAACGCTAAGTGTTATTCCTTTTGTTTACAACGTCACGAAAATCAGAATTAAAAGACTAGACAACAATCAAATATGTGATTTGGATGATAGTGTTTTTAGTGGTTTTGAAGGCTATAAAGATTTTAGAATAACAAAGTTTTTAAAAAGAGTTTCTAATCTAGTCACAATAGATGAAAAAGATGGGCCTATTGAATTTGGTTTTTATTATGTAGAAATAAAAAGCAAAGATTCACACAAGGGCTTTCCTTTATGTAGTTCACAAAAATTATATATAAAAAAAGATAAATTGTTAAAATTTACAGATAAAATTGAAAGATTTTACACAGGATATTTTAAGAAAAATCCACTAGATTGTTTCAATAAGCAAGTTGTTAGTACATATAAAGATTTTTAAACTACATCTTTTGATGTGGTTTTTTAATGAATTAACTATTTTAATTGACAAAGATAATATATAATGCTAATATACAACATGTATAAAAACTTTGAAGATGTGTACAGTAGTAGTTTTATTTCATAAAGGGAGAGTGTTCACCGATTGAGAGGCACTTATGTTCAGTAAAGCTTACGAATTTCAGCATTGGAGTTGCTTTTCGGTAAAAAGAAAAGACGGACAAAACCGTAAAAATGTAATGAGGTCTTTATTAAAGACAAATATAGGTGGTACCGTGATTATTTCGCCCTATGCAAATTTGCATAGGCTTTTTTGTTTTAATAATCACAAAAAAAAAACAAGGAGAACAAAATGGACGAATTTAGCGAATTAGAAAACAGTTTTAACCAAGAGGTAAAAAATGTAGATAGTCCTAAATCACTAGATGATTTAAGGGTTGCATACCTTGGTAAAAAGGGCAAAATTACAAATTTATTTGCCAAAATTAAAGAAATTGCAGTTGAAGAAAGAAAAGCCTTTGGTCAAAAAATAAATGCTATTAAAGACTTAATAGAAAATAAATTATCCGAATTAAAGCAAAAAGTAGAAAATGATAAAATTGCAAAAGAAATTTCTGGCGAAGAAGTAATTGATATATCACTTCCAACAAAAAAATATCATGGTTCATTACACCCTAGAACAATACTTCAAAAAGAGATTGAAGATGTTTTTGTTTCTATGGGATTTACTGTTGAGGATGGAAATGAAATAGAAACCGAATATAATAACTTTGATTCAGTGAATGTGCCAAAGAATCACCCTGCTCGTGATATGCAGGATACATTTTGGTTAGATAATGGGCAACTACTTAAAACTCAAACATCTGCTGCACAAAATAGAATATTACGAAAATATAATGGACCATTAAAAGCAATATTCCCTGGCCGCTGTTTTAGAAATGAGGAACTAGATAGAAGCCATGAAAACACATTTTTTCAATTAGAAGGAATGATTGTTGATAAAGATGTATCGGTTGCAAACCTCATACACTTTATGAAATCTATGCTTTCCGAAATATTTAAAAAGGATATAGCAGTAAGGCTTCGACCTGGCTTCTTCCCTTTTGTGGAACCGGGTTTTGAAATGGATGCAACGTGTACATTCTGCTCAGGAAAAGGTTGCCCAACATGTAAGGGCTCTGGATGGTTAGAATTATGCCCATGTGGAATGATTCACCCAAACGTGCTAATAAATGCAGGCATAGATCCAGAAAAGTATTCCGGATGTGCGTTTGGTCTTGGCTTTGACAGGCTTGTTATGCTTAAAACAGGATTAGATGATATTAGATATTTAAATTCTGGAAATATAAAAGTATTAAGCCAATTTGGTGTTAAAGATTAGGAGAAAAAAATATGTTAATTTCAGTGAATTGGATTAAAGAATTTATAGATTTAGACGGCATAGAAACCGAAGAACTAATAAGAAGGTTTAACTTAACAACTGCAGAAATTGAGGGATATGAATTAAAGGGACAAGAAACGCAAGGCGTAATTTTTGCTAAAATAGATAAAGTAGAAAAACATCCAAACTCTGACCATCTTCATATTTTGGCTGTAAATACAGGAAGCGAAGTATTGCAAGTTGTATGTGGCGCTCCAAATGTTAGAGAAAATATGGTTGTTTGCTTTGCACCTATTGGCTCAAAGGTTTCTGGTCATAAAATGGGAAAAGCAAGACTTGCCGGAGTTGATAGTTTTGGAATGTGCTGTAGTGAAGCAGAGCTCTGTATTGGTTCAGACGATACTGGAATTATGGATATAACCTTCCCTGTTGCTCTTGGCAATGATATTAAAACCGTATTTGAAATGGATGATATAGTTTTTGAAATTGATAACAAATCATTAACTAATCGTCCAGATTTATGGGGGCATTATGGACTTGCAAGAGAGTTTAGCGCAATGTTTAATCGTCCGTTAAAAAAATTGGAAGTTATTGATTTAAAAGCATATGAAAATCTTCCAAAATTAGATATTGTAGTAAACGACAAAAACTGTTATAGATACAGTGGAATTACAATTAACAATATTTCTAAAAAAATAAGTCCTCAAAATATGAAAATAAGACTATGCTACTGTGGAATGAGAGATATAAATTTACTTACCGACCTTACTAACTACATTATGCTAGAACTTGGTCAACCAATGCACGCTTTTGATAATAGTATAGTAAAAGGTGTTCATGTTAATAGTGCAAACGGCAATACAAAACTTCTTACTCTTGAAGGAGATGAGCATGATATACCCATGGGTGCAACCGTTATTTGCGATAACAATGACATACCTATTGCTATTGCAGGTATTAAAGGCGGAAAACTATCAGGAATTTACGATACAACATCTTCATTACTACTTGAATCTGCTAATTTTGATTCTAAGGCAATAAGGATTGCTTCTACAAAAATAGGTCTTAAAACGGATGCTAGCCAAAGATATGAAAAATCATTGGATCCAGAGATGACAAAAGATGCTACTTCTAGATATATTAAGCTTTTGCAAGATATAGATAATGGTGTAAAAGTCACGTCTAGTTTTACTGATGTTTACAATCATCATTATGATAAAATTAAAATAAAAATTAGTCCAGAATTTGTGGCAAGGCGAATAGGAATAAATATTTTAAAAGAAGATATATCAAATATTCTTAAAAGACTTGGTTTTTGCATAAAGGAGAATAATGGTGAAATTGTTGTTGATGTTCCTTCTTTTAGAGCAACAAAAGATATTTCGTTAAAAGAAGACTTAGTAGAAGAAATAGCAAGGTCTTATGGCTACGATAATATAGTTCCAAAGTCAATTTCTATGGATGTTGTTTCTGCTCCAAAAAATGAAAGCCACGAAAACGAATATAAAACAAAGTATGTTTTAGCCGAAAAATATGGTTTAAATGAGGTTCATTCTCATATTTGGAATTATGTGGATTTTAATAAGGAAATTGGCATAGAACAAAAAAGCTGTGTTTCCTTACTTGATTCATCAAATAGTGGGCAATCTAAGATTAGGTCTGCCCTTGCCCCTACTCTTTTAAGATTTATGAATGAAAACAAGAACAGTTTTGATGACATAAATATATTTGAAATAGGCAGGTGTGCCACTGAACTTGACGAAAACAATCTTGTTGTTGAAGAAAATCACCTTTCTATTCTTGTTTCTAGCCAAAAAGAAACGGCAAAAAACTTGTATTTTAAACTAAAAGAAATGCTTTTCGATATTGCAGAAAATATTTACGGAGTAGATTTGGTTGTTGGTGAAAGCTCTGCCGATGTTGATTATGCTCATCCAACAAATTCAACAAAAATATCATCGGATGGCAATTATATCGGCTACTTTGGGCTAATTCACCCTTCTGTAAAACTAAAATTAGATAAAAGATTCAATATAGCAATACTTGAACTAGACATGAATAAGCTAGCTGGTGCTAAAAAACTTCAAAAAACTTTAAATAAAGTAAGCAAATTCCAAGACACAACCCTAGACTATACGTTCCTTGTTCCAAACACAATGAAATATGCCGAA
>JAGCEE010000023.1 GCA_017650795.1 Clostridia bacterium
ATTGGTGGAAAACAAGACCCGGGCGAAACAATAGAAGAGGCAATGATTAGAGAAACTCAAGAAGAAATAGGAGTCACACCAATTGATTATGAACTTATGGGAAAAATTCATTTTGATGTTTACTATAAGGGCGAAAGAGTTAATATGTATTTGAATATTTATAAAAGTGAAGTTTTTGATGGAAAGCCAGTTGAAACTGAAGAGATGATACCAACATGGTTCAAAAGAGATGACATACCATTTGACAAAATGCTTCAAGATGCCAAACTGTGGTGGCCATATCTTTTAGACAATAAAAAATTTGTTGGCGATGTAAAGTTTGACAAAAATCTGGTTATGCAATATCACAAGTTTGAAGAAGTTGACAAATTTGAAGACGAAAAATGCTTATAAATTGAAATAAAAAAAATCCCCACTTGAAATTTTGATTTTTTTGTGATATAATATATTTTGTTAGGGGTTAGACAATAATGAATTTACCAAAAAGATTAAATGATTTATCAAAACAATTAAAAAATATAGAAGATAGTGATGGATTTGTTTGTGACGAAGAAGACAGGGGAATAATAGACATTGGTGCAGAAAACTATGATGATATCTTTTCTCCATATTGTTTTAAGGGCGGAGACACATTGTCACAAGAGATGGTTGAATATCTTTGGGATAAACAAGGGGTTATTCCACTTGATTATGATTTAACATTACGTTTCAATGTTAAAAATGCAGATGAAAACAAGCGCAAAGAAATACAGATGGCAGTAAAACAAAATTATGAAAGCGATATTCATAGCACAGACCAAAAATTGCATAGATTAAGAGTTCTTTCCGTTTGGTTTGTTGTACTCGGTATGATACTTGCAACAGCCTATATTATTACTGTAAGTTATACTCATTTGCCACTTGCAGTAAATTTTGTATTAGAGCTACTTGCGTGGGTATTTATTTGGGAAGGTGTTAGAGCATTGTTTTTGGATACCAGAACATTAAAACTTGATAAGCTAAAAGCATTGCGACTTGCTGCAGCCAAAATTGAGGTCAAAGAATTTGAACCATATTAAAATGACCTTTGGTCATTTTTTTGTTAATTTATCAAATTTGACAAAATTATTCTAAATATGATAAAATAAAAATAAGGAGTTATTATGCAAAACTTAAATGAAGAAATAGAAAAATCCAAAAGAATAGCAATTTTTTCACATGTTGCGCCAGATGCAGATGCACTTTGCAGTTGCTTTGCTCTTAAAAATTTGATACGCAACAACTTTGATGCGAAAATTGTTGATGTTTTTAATGATGGACCTATTGGTGAATTATACAATCAAATATTGCGTGATGAAGTAATAAATCCACAACCACAAAAAGCATATGACCTCGCTTTTGTTTTGGATTGCCCAAATTTAGATAGAATTGGAAAATGTAAAGAAATTGCAAGCACTGCAAAAAATATAATTAATATAGACCATCATGAAACAAATTCAAAATTCGGCACTACAAACATTGTTTCAG
>JAGCEE010000024.1 GCA_017650795.1 Clostridia bacterium
AACATTTCATCAATGCGTTTTTGCATTTCTTGTTCATTTGGCTGTTCTATTATTTCTTTCCAACCGTATGGCAAGTTTTCCTGCTTTCCGTGCCTAATTATCACATCATCTCTTTCTGTTTGCAACTTTTATCCTCCACTTATTAAAAGTATAACACAAAAGATAATACGTATTATTTTTAAAACTACTTTTCTAAAGAATCGTCTTTTAAATTTGATTTTGGTTTGTTGTTAGAATTTGCATCACTGTAGTAATTATATATTTCCAGCCTATTCTCTTCATCTTCGCTTTCTTTTATGGCTTTATATTTCTTTGTTAGGGCTTCAAGCACTTTATCTGCAATATCATCTATTAAACTGTTTTGTTTATTACCTTCTAATTCCATTTTAATATATTCTGATGGACTAACACGCAAACCACACTCATTATTTTCAAATACATCGTTAAAACTATCGTATTGCAACATTTTTCCTTTGTATAATATTTGATTTGGTAGGCTATAGGTTTTTGTTGTTACTTCTGTTATGTATTCTGAAAGCTTTGTTTTTTACTTCAACTGTAAATTTTGGCATATTATTCCCCTTCAATTACTATATATTTTATATTGTATTCTTTAGTATGGTTTTGTCAATATGATTTTTTTATTGTGTTATAAGCAAGGGTATTGTAAGTATTGTTAACAACAATCTCTGCAGTAATCAACTATTTGTTCATTTTGATTAACCATTGCATTAATAAAACTTTCAAACAAGTTTTTGTCTTCTATATATTCTTTGGCATCGTTATAAAAGTACTCTATATTTTCACTTAATTTGCTACTTGATAGTATTCTGCTAAATGCTGTTTGTGGACACATTTTTAAAGTTTGCTCTATGTATTTTTCAAACTTTTGTTGTGAATATATTGAAATGCAACCATTAAACATTGATACAAAATCGCTTATATCTTTTTTATATTTTGCAACCAATTTTGCAATTCTTTCAGCAGTTGATGTGTTATTATCTTTAAATTTTTGAATGGTTGCATAACAGGTTAAGGTGTCGGCAAATTTGTGCATTATTAAACTCATCGGGTCGGCAATAATAACTTTGTTGCCGTCATTAAACGTAATTTCGGCAGTGCTGTGACCAACAATTTCTCTTTCATCGGTTAGACAGTCAAAATACATTGTTCCGTTTATGTTTTTCCACGCAGGACAAAGATAAAGCGACAAATCGCAATTATTTTTAACTGCCGATAGGTTATAAACACCTCCTTTGCCATTAAACGCATCTTCATTTATTGTAACAATATCTATATCTGCCCCAACACTTCTAACGCCCTTTGATAAACTTTCCTTTGCTTTTTGAGAAAACTCTGCTGCTGGTTTTTCTTTAACTGTTTTGCCACCATTGTCTAACAAACAAATTTTAATAGACTGCGCAGAACTTAAAAGAAGCATGGCAAGTGAGCCACTAAAATAATACATTACATTGCCGTTTTCATCTGTTTGTGAAATGTTTTTTATTAAATATGTTGCGTATTGTTTTGCAGAATCAACAATAACCTGCTTGCTATCTTCCATTACTTCTCCTATAACTAAATAATAACATACATGCAGTATTATGCAATAAGATAAAATAAAAAAGAGCATTTTACTGCCCTTTTAACAAATATTTAATAATGTATTATTATCTTTCGCTGCCTTTATCTTCTTTAGTTACATTTACTCCTCTGGCTTTTAGTTCTTTTTCAACTTCCTTTAATCTTCTTTCTGCTTTTTCTATTCGTTTATTAAATTTTTTTGCTAAAGATTCTTCTACCTTTTTTAATACAACAGCTGGTACATTTACCAAAGACATAACTGCAACTTGAGCATAAGTAAGCACAATAAGTGGGGCCGTTACTGCATATAGTGCCGCAATGCTTACGCCAGCAAAAGCATCTTTTAATGCTGTTAATATTCCTCTTTCTACCTTTCCTCTTTCCCTTCCGCTAACAGTGTGTTTGTCTACTAAGCCCAGTTCTGTTTCAAACCAACTGCTTACAAAAGCATAAGGAAATACAGATGCACCAACTGCCATTTCTATTGAATCTTCGGTGGCATCTAACATTGCATTTGGGAGTTTTTCTGTTGCATATTTTCTTTTTGATATTACTTGAAGTTGTTTGTATTCTTGAAGTAATTGTTCTGTTGTTTTTTCTTTCATATTATTATCTCCATACTTATGGAACATATTGTACTATGATATTTTATTTTTGTCAATACTCATTTAAAATAAGGAATTAAACAAAACTTATAACTACTTAATTTTAAACATTATTTTATTATTTGACTTATTATTAAAATTGTAGTAAGTTTAAAATGTTAAATTGCATTGGAGGAATGATATGTATTTACCAAAAGATTGGAAAGAATTGGACAAAGAGACCTGCGAAAAAATGTTATGCAAATTTGGTTACTGTAAAACAATAAACGATGAACAAAAGTACATTACTTTTAATATATTAAACGCCGATTTTAAAAGTACCACAGACAAAACTATTAAATATTTAGAAGATGTAAAAAATGAAAACTTATTGGTAGACGGCGATCCAAATGATGAAAACTTTGAAAACACTTCAATGGTTTTCCCAATTTACTTTTCTACATTAAAAATTAAAAACAGAAACGCATTTATTAGCATATCCAATTATGCTGTTGATGAACAAAACTATGAAACAACTTGTCAGATGATGGTTGAAAAAGAAAATGAAACTTTTGCCACTCAATTTCAAATAGGCTACATTGATGAAAAAGAAAAGAAAGTTTTGGAAAAAATAAAAAACGATGAAACTTTTAATGAAGTTTTAGAATTCTTAAAGCATAATGAGTTATAATGCAAAAAGAACAAGCGATTTGCTTGTTTTTTTGCAAGTTTCAAAATT
>JAGCEE010000245.1 GCA_017650795.1 Clostridia bacterium
CAATTTAGAACCGACGGTGATTATAGTGATGGTAGACACCCTGATTCTGTCAAGTTTACAAAGTCATTCAAAGACGATGTAGCCCGTAGAGATTTCACTATCAATGCTATGGGTATTGATTGTAATGGAAACTTGATAGATTACTACAATGGTGAGGGTGATTTGGATAACAATATCCTAAGAACTGTTGGTGATTCAAACCAAAGATTTAGTGAAGATGCTTTAAGAATCATTAGGGCTATGAGATTCGCTGCAAGATTTGGAATGAAGATAGATGATGATACATTTGAAGGCATAAAGAACATCAAGGGAAACTTGGATAAGATAGCCAAAGAAAGAATTGGTGCTGAATTGACAAAGACAGCAGAATATGGTAAGAAACCATTTGCCGATGTTATAGGATTGTTGGTAAAGTCTGGTGCCAATGAAGTAATTGACCCAAATGTATTAGTAAATTGGAAGTCAGCAAAGGATTTAACTAGGAAATATGCTAGAATGGATAATACCGACAACAATTACAAGGTATTATTTGCTTTAATGTTCTACGATTGTGATAATTTACCTGAATGTATCAAGTTGTTTAGATTAGAAAATGATTTATTAAAATCATTACAATTCATTTATTCTAATCTTAATTTCTCGAATAATTTGTATGGTGATTTGAACAAAACTTTGACAATTTTTACAAACAAAGACTTTGAAATATTGAATGAAGTCAGTTTGGTTATAAATGGTGATTCTATTTCTAACAAAGAAAGACAAGTTTTATCAGATATGGCAAAGAATGTATTACCTGACAATAAGAAGTTAAGTAATGCCCTTATTGAATATGGTGTACAAGGTCAGCAATTTGGTAAAATATTGGGTGAACTTAGAAATTGGTATTATGGTTCATACTTGTATAAGCACATAAAGCCAAGTCAGGAGGAAATAGAAGAGTATATTGATAAATTAGTGAGGTGATAATGTTTTTTAAGAACGAAAAATTAAGGGGTGCTGGTGAACAAGTAGCTATGACACCCGAAGAAAAGATTGAATATAGAAAGTGTAAGAATGATGTATTCTACTTTGCGAAGTATTTTACAATCATTGGTCCAGAAGGCGAAGAAAAGATGAAACTTAGACCTTATCAAGAGAAGATTATGCAAGTAATGTGTGCTAAAATTCCTGATAAGAACAATAGAATTATTATGATGGGTAGACAAACCCGGAAAAACAACTTTGGCAACCCTTTATATCCTATGGTATGGATTGTTCCATAAGGCTAAGACTATTGCAGTCCTAGCTAACAAGGCTTCACAAGCTGCTGAAATTTTGTTAAGAATCAAGAACGCATACACCGAATTGCCAATGTGGTTACAACAAGGATTGGTAAAGTGGAACAATGGTGAAATATCAATGGAAAACAAGACCAAGATATTCTGTGGTGCTAGTTCAAGTTCATCAGTTCGTGGTAAATCCATTGACTTATTGCTTGTGGACGAATTTGCGTTCATTGATGATAACCTAGCAACCAACTTTATGCAGTCAGTGTTCCCAACCCAAGCTGCTAAGAAAGATGCTATGATGATTTTGATTTCAACCCCGAAGGGAATGAATCACTTTTATGCTATTTGGCAAAAGGCTAGAGCTGGTAAGAACTCATTTATACCTTGTAAGATACAATGGTATGAAGTTGAAGGCCGTGACCAAGCCTGGCTTGATAAACAAATTCGTGATAATGGTCAACAATTCGTAGAACAAGAATACTGTTGCTTATGTGGTGATGAAAAAGTAACTGTTCAAGATGATTATGGTAAGATTCGCACAATTACTTTGGAAGAACTCTACAATTATGAACACGAATTTAGCAATCTATAAATATATTAGGTAAAAACAATGGCAGATACAGATAATAACATACAAAATAATCCACCGATTGACCCTAATAAGCCAAATAAGGTTTATCCTTGGAAAAGACACGATTATATGGTTCCTGACCATCGTGATAAACATATTCCACAAGATAACTATTGTGGAATCCAAGACCGTTTTATGATGGAACACCAAATCCAAAACTTGACACAATTAAAAACTTATATTAAAGGACAACTTGGTTCTCCAGTTATCTGTGTTGAAATTTCAGATATGCAACTTGAAGACATTATTCGTGATACCGTTCAATATATTTGGAGATATTACTATAAAGAAGGTTCATATCGTGATTATTTGTGTTTGGAATTGATTCCAGGCAAGACACACTATAAAATTTGTCAAGAATTGGAATCAGTAGTTGATTTCCAAACCGCAAGTTGGTTGGGTAACATCAATGAATTGTTCACCGTTCCACACAATGTATTGTACGATTCAATGATGAGCTTGAATAACTTTTCCTACAATGGTATTTGTTATGGTGATTCAAGCTATGGTGATGTTATGGGTAACTTTAACGCTCAACTTGTTTGGCTTGAACAAGTTAAGTTTGATTTGGGTGAAGCCTATCAAGTAAGTTACAATCAAAAGGAAAAAGAATTGTCAGTCTGGCCATCACCTAGAAGAAAAGTACACGGATTAATGGAAGTTGTCAAAAGACAAAAGTCATTCCACATCTTCAATGACTATTGGTTTAAGGAATTGGTAGTTTGTAAGGCTGGTATGATTTGGACTAATGCCCTTCGTAAATATTCTTTAACAATTGCTGGTGGTGGTACATTAAATGCAGACTCATTGTATAGTTCTTTCAAGGAAAGATATGATGCAGCCATAGAAAGAATTGATAAGGAATCACCAAACGGACATTGTATTTTCGTAGGTTAAACTATGAACTTAATTGAAGCCGAACATATACTTAATCAAAATGGTTTCTTAATGGAATCATCCATAAAGGGTGATTTCGCTAAGAATGAAACTGGTGGACACAAGTTTTATGATTTGCCAAACGATTATACAAGGGATGATGCCATAAGATATTTCTTGTCAGCCATTTATGGTGAAG
>JAGCEE010000246.1 GCA_017650795.1 Clostridia bacterium
CAAACTCTGTATGTTGTTTTGCTTGATTTTTAGTTGATATTCATAATCTATATGTTGTAAACCACATCCACCACATTCTGTGTAATATGGACATGGTGCATCGCACCTATATTTGCTTGGAGTTATTATGTTTTTTATTATTGCTCTATTAAAATTTTTGTTTTCTTTTATAGTTTTGGCATCAATTTTATCGCCCACGATTGCACCATCAACAAAGTATACCTTGTTATTATATCTTGCAATCCCGTCCGAATCCATGCCATTTGCAATTATGTCTAGTGTTAAATCTTCCATGCATTTATTATACCATAAACAACTAAAAAAGAGCAAAGATATTGCCCTTTTGTTTAATTATAACAACAATTAGTTTATTACTAAACATTTGCTATTTTAGCAAATTCTTGTGGATTTAAAGATGCGCCACCAACCAAAAGTCCATTTATTCCTTCTGCCATGCAGTATGCTTTTGCAACTTGCGAGTTTATACTACCACCATAAAGCACTTTTATATTTTTTGCAGAGTTTTCGGAATACTCTTGTTTTATTTTGTTCCTTATAATTAACGCCACCTCTTCTATTTCTTTTGTTGAAGGCCTTTTATCCGTTCCTATTGCCCATAATGGTTCATAGGCTATTATTATGTTTTTAAGCTCATTTTCATAAAGCCCCTTTAACTCGTCTGCCAACAATTTTTCTATGGCTTGTTTATACTTTTTGTTTGTTCTTTCGTATTTGGTTTCACCAATGCAAAGAACAACCTTTAAACCAACGCCAAGTGCTTCTAGTATCTTTTTATTTATTACATCACTTTTTTCTAAAAATAATTTTCGTCTTTCACTATGACCAACAATAACATAAGAAGCTCCAACACTTTTTAACATAAATGCGCCCGTTTCGCCGGTATATGCACCAAAGGTTTCGCTACTCACATTTTGTGCACCAAGAAGAACTTTTGAGGCAGTTAGTTTTTGTTTTGCAAACATCAAATTTACAAAACTAGGAAAAATAACGATTTCATTTTTTGAGTTTTCTACAAGAGGCAAAAACTTTTCTATATAACTCTCTGTGTCTTTTAAAGACATGTTCATCTTGAAGTTTCCAAATATATACTTTTTCATTATTGCTCCTTTTGTAGTTTAAACATAAATTTTGCTTTTATTTATTGCTGATTATTTCAACACATGGCAAACTTTCACCAGACATAAGTTTTAAACTTGCCCCACCGCCTGACGATACATGGTATATACTAGCGGTGTCGCCAACTTTATTTATTGCAGCAACACTGTCGCCACCACCAACAATAGCCTTTCCTTTAAACTTTATAATCGCCTTTGCAATTTCGGTTGTTCCTTTTGCAAAGCCCTTAAACTCAAACACACCAAGTGGACCATTCCATATGATTGAATTTGCATTTTTTATTTCTTTTAAAAATATTTTTATTGTAGTTTTTCCAATATCAAGACCTTGAAGACCCTCTGGAATATCGCCCTTAACCCTTACACCTTTGGCATTTGGACTAAACTCTTTTGAGCACAAATAATCAACCGGAAGGACAACTTTTACACCTCTTTCCTTTGCTTTTGCAAGAATTTCTTTTGCAACTTCTATTTTTTCATCATCAACAAGTGATGAACCTACTTTTACACCATTTGCTTTTAAAAACGTGAATGCCATACCACCACCAATTAAAAGCGTATCACACTTATTAACAAAATTGTTTAAAAGTGGTATTTTATCACTTACTTTTGCGCCACCAAGTATTGCAACAAGAGGCCTTTCGGGGTTATCTATAACACCCTTGATTGCGGTTATTTCCTTTCCCATCAAGAATCCCACTGCACTAGGAAGCAATTTTGCCACTCCATAAGTTGATGCGTGTTTTCTGTGTGCTGTTCCAAAAGCATCATTTATGTATATATCTGCCAATTTTGCTAATTTGCTAGCAAAAACAGGGTCATTTTCTTCTTCTTCTTTATGAAAACGAACATTTTCTAATAGCAAAACTTCGCCCGGCTTTAAACTTTTTGCCTTATTTTCTACATCTTCTCCGATACAGTCATTTGCAAAAAATACTCTACCAACCAACTCTTTAACCAAGTATTTTGCAACTGGAAATAAAGAATACTTTTTGTTTACTTCCCCATCTGGCCTGCCAAGATGAGAGCATATAACCAAACTTGCATTATGCATCAAAAGGTATTTAATCGTTGGCAACTCCATGTTAATACGGGTGGCATCGGTAATAACACCATTTTCATCTAATGGCACATTAAAATCCACTCTTAAAAGCACTCTTTTACCATTTACATCAATATCTTTAATTGTTTGTTTCATAATTCCCCCTATATGTATACTACTATATTGGTATATTAGCACATAAAATAATATATTCAAAATATTTTATGTCTAATAGAAAAAAATTCATTATAGTTAAATGATAAACATAAAATACAATATGAATAAAAAAAGCAAAAAAGCATTTAATAAGATTTTTACAATTTTAATAATAGTTGTTTCTATGACACTTATGTTTAGTATCGCAGATTTGTTTTCTAGCCTTATTGCTGTTGGTGGCTTTAATTTTGCAAATGATGATGTTTTTATGGCAAAATATGATGTTTATGCGATTTGCACTTCTACTAACCAAACTTTAATTCAAGCCCAAGAAAACGCAAACATTTGTATTAGTCTTGGAGGCGCCGGCTATATTTTGTTAGATGACCAATATTATGTTGTTGCAAGTATATACGAAAATGAGGCGGACGCAAAAAAAGTACAAGAAAGTTTAACTGCGACCAAGCCATCGGCAATAATTAAAAAGGTTGAAATACCTTCTGTTAGTTTACAAAGCACACTATCAACGCAAGAAAAAAGCACGCTAACAGAAACCTTTTTACTTTTCAAAAATTCGTACAAAAAGCTTTACGATATATCGGTAAGCCTAGACACTGGTGTCATTCAAGAAATAAATGCAAGATTGTCGGTAAATGAACTTGCGAGCAGTATTACCGAGGTGGGCAACAATTTTAATACTGTTTTTTCAAATAATTCTGGTGCTAATTTATTAAAAATAAAAAATGCAGTAAACAACTTGTCTACCGCAATAAATGATTTAGTTAATTCTTCAAAAGTACCTTATACGTCGTACATAAAGCATGCATATTGTGAATCACTTTTTATATACAAAGCCCTATGTGAAAGCATAACATAACTATTATTTTAAGTATATTTCTGCAATTCCATCGCCGATTTCATGTATGGTTGTTATTAAATCTTGTCTATTTTCTATTTCGTTTAAAAACCGCCTAAGTTTAGTAATCATGGCTCTTTTTTTATGTCCAACGTCTATGTCGGACCTAACAAGCCCATGAAAAAGCACATTATCTACAAGCAAACATCCACCGTCTGTTAGCATATTTAATAACACTTTATAATACTTTAAATACTGCCCTTTTGGTCCGTCTAAAAATATAAAATCAAATTTTTGATTATCTGCATTTAATTTGATTATTTCCTCGTAGCCATCGCCAAGTATTTGTTTTGTTCTACCTGTTAAACCCAAGTTTTTAAATGTGGATTTTGCAATATTAAAACTCTGCTCATCTTTTTCGATTGTTATAAGTGAACTTTGTTTGTATGCACTTAGCATTATGCTTCCAGAATATCCTATTGCAGTGCCTATTTCTAGTATTGTTTTTGGCTTTTTGCTGGCAACAATATCATACAAAAAGTTTACACTATCCGAAAGCAATATTGGCACATGATTAGCCTTTGCATAATCTTGTAATTGTTTTAGATTATCGTCCATAATTCACCCTAGTCAAACAATGTTATTACCAAAATCATAGGTCTACGTGCTGTTCTTTTATATATGAAATTAGAGAGTTGTCTTCTTACATTTTGCTTTATTAAATTTGGGTCTATATCTCTTTGATTGTTTTCTTTTAAATAGTTTATTAACATATCTTTTGTGTCTTGCATGAATTGTTCTTGCTCTACGTTATAAACGACACCCCTAGTTATTAAGAATGGGTCACTTGAAATTTCGCCAGACAAAGAAGATAAGTTTAATACTGCAATGCAAATTCCGTCTTCGGATAATTGTTTTCTATCTTTTAAAACACTGCTATCCATATCGCCAATGCCTAAGCCATCAACGAGCCTTTGCCCTGCCTGAACTCTGCCGGCAATTTTTATGTGACCATCGGTCATTTCTACCTGCATTCCAATATCTGGTAAAATTATATTTCTTGCATCTTCGCCAAGTGCAACTGCCAACTCTTTATGAACTTTTAAATGTCTATATTCTCCGTGTATTGGCATAAAGCATTTTGGTTTAACAAGCGAGTGAATTGTTTTGATTTCTTCTTGGCACGCGTGGCCAGATGCGTGGACATCTGCTAGTTCGTCATAAATAACATCGGCACCCTTTTTGTATAATTTGTTTATTACATTATAGACCGATTTTTCATTACCTGGGATTGGAGATGCAGAAATTATGATGCAGTCATTTTCGCCAAGGTCTATTTTTTTAAATTCACCAGCAGCCATTCTTGTTAATGCACTCATTGGTTCGCCTTGGCTACCTGTTGTTATTATTAATAGTTCTTTATCGGCAAACTTATCAATCTTGTCTATATCTATGACATTTTCTTTATTATATTTTAACTCACCCAACTTCATTGCTACTTCGGAAACATTTACCATGCTTCTGCCCGTAAAAGAAATCTTCCTTTTATACTTTTCTGCCAAATCCATAATTTGTTGAAGTCTATGAATATTTGAAGCAAATGTTGCAACAAATAATCTTTTGTCCTTGTGAGCCTCAAATAATTTATCTAGTGTTTCGCCAACTCGTTTTTCACTCATGGAATAACCCTTACGGCAAACATTGGTAGATTCACACATTAAAAGATTAACACCCTTTTTGCCAAGTTCGCCAAATCTAGTTAAATCGGTTGTTTGGCCATTGATTGATTCAAAATCTATTTTAAAGTCGCCTGTATGAACAATGCTTCCGGCAGGTGTTGTAATACATAGTGCAAGTGAGCCTGCAATACTATGATTTACATGAATAAACTCAACTGCAAACGAACCAACTTTTAGCACATTTCTTGGTTTTACGGCAACAAGTTTTGCCTTGATTTTTGGGTATTCTTTAAGTTTGTTTTCTACCAAGCCAAGTGTTAATTTTGAACCATAGATTGGCACATTTATTTCTGGCAACAAAAATGGAAGCCCACCAATATGATCCTCGTGTCCGTGAGTAAGTATAATTGCTTTAATTTTTTCTTTGTTTGCCAGCAAAAAGCTAATGTCTGGCACGACAATATCTACCCCCGGCAAATCATCATCTGGAAAGGTTAGACCAGCATCCACAATTATTATCTCATTTTTGTACTCAAAGGCGGTCATGTTTTTTCCTATTTCACCAACACCACCCAAGAATGTGATTTTTACTTTTTCTTTTTCTTCTTTCATGTTCTCTCCTTAATATAATTGCAATTTTTAATTAAATTTTTATTTCAACACAAAACATAATTGATGCATTTTTGCATCAAATGTTGTGTGAGTATTTTCATTGTTGTATTTATAAGCTTTACGCAAAGCACCAATAGTTTTGAAATAAAACCAATAACTTTTTAATATTAGAAAATTTTACATTTATAAAACTGATTGCATATGCAACCATAAATATTGTGCTTAATAATTTGATTTGATATTTTAAATTTTATATTTTACTTTTTTTATGCTATCTGATTGTTCTAATTTTCTTGGATTTACAATGCTAGTTTGTGAGGTATAATAATCCATACCTTGACTTTCAAAAAATAGTACTTGTCCAAATACAGAGGTGATTAGTGAAAATAATGGAACAACTGGTATAAGCGCATATGCACCAAAAAGAATGATTATTGCTAATGCAATAGTTATTACCACAGCAAAACTAGAAAGGGTTGCAAGATAGTTTCTTTTTACAGATTTAAAGCCTCTTTTTATTCCGTTTCCAGCACAAACATTAAAGACAACAATGGCCTGAGGCCAACCACTTAGTAATGTCGTTTTTATATCAAGCAATAAAATAAACAATACTATCCAAATAAGTGGCAAAATAACCTGCATCACAGTACCAACTGCCGTAATATTTGCAACGCTATAAATAACCCACATAAACAAAGCATAAAATGGAAGCTCTAATAGGGTCTTTATTATTGAATAACCTGCCGACAAGCCAAGTTTATCTAGCATACTAACAACAAAAGAAGATTTATTTAAACTCGTCATGTATCCATAAACGCATTCTGATATGGAGATGTTTGACAAATGAAATAAAAATGGAAGTACAATAAATATAATAAACAACACATAAAACAGCACGCCAATGCCATACCCAGCAAGAATTGAAAGTGTACTTAAAAATACCAAAATCATTTTGGAAACGACTTCCATAAACATATATAGACCCTGAAATGCAACGCCATTAAAAAACTTTGATACTTCTGCAAAAAAACCAGATGCATCGAGTGCGTTGTTTATTTGTTGCATTACAGGAAGTAAAAATACAAAGGCAACACCAATGCACAAAAACATATATATTAAAAGCTTCCAAAAAAGATTAAAATTAGTCATAACTAATTTAATTGAATTACTAAGTTTCATAAAAATCCTAAATATTTTAATCTGCAATCAATAAAAAAACTAATTGCCGTTTTTAATAAAATCTAAGTGCTATGCACCAACTATTATTTAAGATTATACCACAAAAATTAGTATAATACAAGAAATTTTCCCGCAAAAAAGGGCAAACATTGTAATTTGCCCTCTTTTTTTAAATTTATTTTAATTATTGCTTGGAACTACTTTTCCTGAATAAATTTCGTCAGCGGCTGCTGCGATACATTTTTTATTTAAATAATTTGGGTCGTTTTCTATATGTCTTTTTTCCAACTCTTTTGCTCTTTTTGCCATAAGACAAGCAAGTTCATACTTGTTGTTATGGGTTTTTGCTGCAAGTTCGTCAATTGGTGGTTGATTCATCATAATAAATATACCTCTTTTTAATTGCTTACGCTATTGTATCACAATATTTTAAAAATGTGAATAGATTTTTTAAGATTTTTTTAGCATATTATAAAAATCATTTTCGCTAATTATTTTTATGCCAAAAGCAAGTGCCTTATCTAGTTTACTACCAGCCTTTTCGCCTGCCAAAACAATGCTTGTGTTTTTTGAAACAGATGAGGCTGTTTGCCCTCCATTTTGTTCTATTATTTTTGTTGCTTCGTTTCGACTTAATGTTGGAAGTGTGCCCGTTAAAACAAAAGTCAATCCATCAAACATTCCACCAATAGCCTTTTGCCCCTCACTAAGTGTTATGCCGGCACTTAAAAGGTCAGTAATCATTTTATTGTTATATTCATCATCAAAGAAATTAACAATGCTACCCGCAACAATATCTCCAATATCTCTTAAAGATGCCAATTCTGTTAAAGTTGCATTTTTAATCATTTCTAGCGAACCAAAATATTTGACTAAATCTTTTGCAGTTTTTTCTCCAACGTTTGGAATACCAAGTGCATAAATAAAGTTTGCCAAATCTGCATTTTTTGATTTTTTTATTGAGTTTATTATATTTTCTGCCTTTTTTTCTTTAAATTTATCTAATTTTAATAAATCCCCTACGGTTAAGTCATATAACTCACTTGGTTCACCAATACCAAGTACATCGTATAGTTGCTGGCAAATTTGGTCTCTTATGCCCTCTATGTTCATTGCATTTCGACTAACAAAATGTGTTAGCCTATCAATAACTTGATCACGACAGCCATTTCTGTTTGGACAAAAAAGCAAAGCACCTTTTTCTTGCAATGGCTCACCACAACATGGACAATTTGTTGGCTTTTTTATTGGCTGACTTTCGGGCAAAAGTTCGGCAAGACCAAGTATTTCGGGTATAACCTCATTAGAACGTCTAACAAAAACCCTTGACATTTTTTGAATTTGCTTTCGCTGTATATCACCATAATTGTTAAGTGTGGCTTTTTTTATTGTTGCCCCCGCAAGTTCAACGGGTTCTATTTCGCCTATCGGTGTTATTTTGCCAGTTCTTCCAACCTGCCAAATCACATCTTTTAGTATAGTAGAAACTTCCTGAGCCTCAAACTTGTATGCGATGGCCCACTTTGGAAATTTGGCAGTATATCCAAACTCATCTCTTGATTTTATTTCATTTAGTTTTATAACAACGCCATCAATTAAAAAGCCAAGCTTGGTTTTAATTTGGTCTATTCTATTTATCTCGCTTATTATCTCATCCACACCATTACATAATTTTTGATATGGCTCGGACAAAAATTTGTTTTCGGCAATAAACTCATTCATCTCCATTTGAGTTTTAAATATTTTACCCTCGGCAAGAAGAACATTATAACAGAAAAAATCCAAATTTCTTTTAGCTGTTTCTTTTGGGTCTAAATTTCTTATTGCACCACTAACTGCATTTCTTGCATTTTTTAATGGCTCGTTTGATTTTGCATTATACTTTTTTAAGTTTTCGTCTGTAATCATTCCTTCGCCAGAAACAATAAGACGATTTTTAAATGGTATTGATAATGGGACACTTTTTATTGTTTTTACTTGATTTGTCACATCTTCGCCAATAGTTCCATTGCCTCTTGTTGTTGCTCTAAATAAATTTCCATTTTGATACTCTATTACAACGGTTAAACCATCATATTTATATCCTAATGTGAAAGTGCTTGAAGGAACAACGCTTTTAATGTCGGATATAAACTTTTTTATTTCCTCCACCGTTCTACACTTATCTAAACTATACATTGGAATTTCGTGCGCCACTTTAACAAATCCATCTAAAACATCGCCACCAACTCGTCTGGTTGGAGAATCGTCTAAAACAATGCCTGTTTTTGCTTCTAGTTTCAATAATTCATCATACATCTTATCAAACTCTGCATCAGATATGGTTGGATTATCTAAAACATAATAATTGTAGCAATGCTTGTTTAATTCGTCTACAAGCCATCTCATTCTTTCCATAAATACCTCTGTAAATGCTGTATTTTTTAATTATTCCTGCATTTTTTATTATTTTTTAATAATTTTTAATGGCGCAATGTCTAACATTAGTGTTTTTTTACCAAATGTTCCAAAATCTATATCTGCCATTTTTTTATCTGCCGAAATTGATGTTATTGTGCCAACACCAAATTTTGGATGTCCAACAATTTGTCCAACCATGTATTCTTTTGATGCCGTGCTTGAAACGTTTTTAATACCATCATCCAAACTCTTTTGTGGTTTTGGAATATATATTGATTGAAAGTTTTGTTTTGTATTATATGAGTAGCCATCGTATTCATTATTGACAGGTTTATTATCATAATCATCAAAAAAGTATTTTGGCCTTTCTTTTTTTGCTAATTCTGCCTCATAAATAAATTGACTTTCTTTTTCGTAATTTGTTCTTCCGTAAATAAATCTAGTTCGACAAGAAGACAAATACAACCTTTCACTTGCCCTTGTAAATGCAACGTACGCAAGCCTTCTTTCCTCTTCTAAATCCCTGTTATTCTCTTTTGCCCTAGAAAGAGGAAAAATTCCATCTTCCATTCCAACAACAAAAACAACCTTAAACTCCAAACCCTTTACTGCATGTATGGTTGCTATTGTCACATTGTCGGAATCGTCCATTGTGTCTATATCGGTTTGAAGGGTCACACTTTCTAGCCAATCAGCAAGTCCAAGTGTTGGATTTGAATGCATAAAACTTTTAACTGAAGAAATGAGTTGGTCTATATTTAAAAGTTTATCCAAATTATCATCATTATCGTTAGGGTATGCTTTTTTGATTTCAAAATCTTCTATAACTCTAATTACAAATTCATCAAATGGCAATTCGGCTCTTAATTGTTGTAGTTTTAAATATGTATCCTTAAACTCTTTTATTTTATTGTAAATACCTTTTGCTTCTGGATATTTTTCGATGTTTAAAATAATATTTAAAACACTCTCGCCATTTTCTATCGCAATGCTCTTTAAACTTGAAACTGCAGAATCCCCGATGCTTCTTTTTGGAAAGTTAATTATTCTTAAAAGAGAGACTTCGTCTTTTGGATTAACAAATATCCTTAAATAAGAAAGAATATTCTTTATTTCGGCACGTTCAAAAAATTTAAAGCCACCATAAATCTTGTGAGGAATATTATATGATAATAGTTTTTCTTCAAATGGCATTGTAAGTGCATTAAGTCTTACCAAAATTGCTATGTCCGAATATTTATAGCCATGCCTTGCAACCAAACTATAAACAACACTGGCAACATTTTCGGCTTCTTCTTTTTCGTCGTAATACTTTTCGTATAGTACCTTGTTATCGCTTTCTTTGTCTGTCCAAAGTTGTTTGTCAAATCTTTCGTTGTTTAACGAAATTAGTTTGTTTGCAGAATCTAGAATGTTTTTTGTGCATCTGTAATTTCTTTCTAGTTTAAATACTTTTGTTCCGGCAAAGTCTTTTTTTATGTTAAAAATATTAGTAAAATCCGCACCTCGCCATGAATATATTGATTGGTCTTCGTCGCCAACAACAAATAAATTATGATGCTTAGAAACTAACAATTTTACTAAATCATACTGAATTTTGTTTGTGTCTTGAAACTCGTCTACTAGCACATACTCAAAACGATTTGAATAAAATTCCAAAACATCTGGGCATTTTATAAAAAGTTGATATGTTTTTGTTAGCAGGTCATCAAAATCCAGTGCATTATTATCTTTTAAGTTTTTTTCGTATTCTTTAAAAACCCTTATTATTGTATCAGCATCTTTTTGGTGTTGGATTTCATTTTCGTATGCTTCTATGGACATATTTTTATTCTTGCAGTTAGAAATATGGAATTCATAATTTTTTACATCATCCTCTATTCCAAATTCCTTTAATATTTGTTTTAAAAGCCTATTTGTATCGGTATCGGAATAAATTGTAAAGTTTCTATCATAAGAACAATCAAGTTTTTCTATATCCTGTCTTAAAATCCTTACACACATGCTATGAAATGTTGATATCCAAACTCTATTGCCACCCCGTACAAGTGCTTCTACTCTGATTTTCATTTCGTTTGCAGCCTTATTGGTGAATGTTATTGCTAGTATGTTATATGGGTCTACGCAAAGTGTGTTTATCAGATAAGCAATCCTATGTGTAAGTAGCCTTGTTTTTCCCGTGCCGGCACCCGCCGTCACAAGATTTACACCATCTATACTTAGTAATGCTTGTGTTTGCTC
>JAGCEE010000247.1 GCA_017650795.1 Clostridia bacterium
ATGTGAATATATATTCCAAAATTTGTCATAATTTTTTATTTAAATATTATTTTAATTTTCCTCATCATCATTGGTTTTAAGTATACTCATAAACGCCTCGCTTGGAAGTTCTATTGAGCCAATTTTACGCATACGCTTTTTGCCTTCTTTTTGTTTTTCTAGGAGTTTTCGTTTACGTGTTATATCGCCACCATAACACTTTGCAAGCACATCTTTTCGCATGGCAGAAATTGTTTCTCTGGCGATAACCTTTCCACCAATGCATGCCTGAATAGGAACTTCAAAAAGTTGTCTTGGAATTACTTTTTTTAATTTTTCGGCAATTGCTCTACCTCTTGAATATGCTTTATCTTTGTGTGTGATTAAACTTAATGCATCACACTGTTCTCCATTTAATAATATGTCCAATTTTACAAGGTCGCCCCTTTCAAAGCCTGCCATTTCGTAATCCAAGCTGGCATAACCTTTTGTCCTTGATTTTAGGCTGTCAAAAAAATCATATATTATTTCGCCCAGTGGCATAGTGTAATCAAGTCGCACACGGTTTTTATCTAAATACTGCAAGTCGTGATAAACCCCACGTTTGTCTTGGCAAAGTTCCATTACTTGCCCAACATAATCTGGTGGAGTAAACACATGAAGCTTTACTATTGGTTCTTCAATGCGGTCAATTTCTACAACAGGTGGAAGGGTTGATGGATTGCTTACCTCCAACATATCGCCATTTGTTTTGTACACATTATAACTTACGCTTGGCGCAGTTGTTATGATGTCCAAATTAAACTCTCGTTCCAACCTTTCGGTTATAATATCCATATGCAAAAGTCCTAAAAAGCCACATCTAAAACCAAAGCCAAGTGCTTTGGACGTTTCTGGCGTAAACTCCAAAGAAGCATCGTTTAATTTTAATTTTTCTAATGCATCCTTAAGGTCGCCATATTTACTGCCATCGGACAAAAATATTCCACTAAAAACCACCGGTTGAACTTCTTTATATCCGGCAAGCCTTTCAGCGCAAGGACTATTGACATTTGTAATAGTGTCGCCAACTTTTGTATCGGTTAGGTTTTTTATGCTGGCGCAAATATATCCAACTTCGCCTGCAAGCAAAACACCTTTTTCTTTCATGCCCGGTGTAAACACACCCACCTCGGTCACCTCATAAGTTTTGCCTGTTTGCATCATAAGTATTTTATCACCGGCCTTACAAGAGCCATCAAAAACCCTAACAAAACATACTGCACCCTTAAAGTTATCGTAATAACTATCAAATATCAATGCTTTTAAAGGTGCATTTTCGTCCCCTTTTGGTTCGGGAATATTTTTAACTATTTGCTCTAAAACATCATCTATGTTTATTCCGTCTTTTGCAGAAATGCAAGGTGCCTCATCTGCCGGTATTCCTATTATGTCTTCGATTTCCTCTTTTGCTTTTTGTATATTTGCACTAGGAAGGTCTATTTTGTTGATGACAGGCAATATTTCCAAATTATTATCTATTGCAAGGTAAGCGTTGGCAAGTGTTTGAGCCTCCACCCCCTGAGATGCGTCCACAATTAAAAGTGCCCCCTCACAAGCAGCAAGCGAACGTGAAACTTCGTACGTAAAATCCACGTGGCCCGGAGTGTCAATTAGATTTAAGGTGTACTCTGTGCCATTGTAGTTATAAAACATTCGAGTCGGGGTTAATTTTATTGTTATTCCCCTCTCTTTTTCTAATTCCATGCTATCTAATAATTGGTCACTCATATCCCTTTTGCTTACTGTGCCCGTTTTTTCCAATAATCTATCTGCAAGCGTACTTTTGCCATGGTCTATATGTGCAACTATGCAAAAATTACGAATATGCTTTTGTCTGTCTGTCATATATCTCCTTATGCTAATAGCATTAGTTTAAACTATTTTTAAAAAATTGGCAAACATAATACAAAATACAAAAAATCTCTGATAAGCAGAGATTTTTTGTATATTTAATCCTAGTTATTTTCCCATTTCCTTGTCTGTTTGTTTATTATAAACCACATACAAATCTTTTAATTGGTCGTTTTCAAATTCTAATTTGTTTTCTATATCTATAATTTTGTCTCTTATTTCCATTGCCATTTTATTATATTTTTCTAGTTTTTTAGATAGTGCAATTAGTTTTTCTTTTTGATGTTTTAATGTAAGGGTTGCTAGTAGCCCTTTTTTATTAGTTATGTTCTTTAATATTTTATTACATCTTTCGTTTGTGGTTTTTATTAAACTGCGAATATTGTTATACTCTGTTTTTAATTTTTCAAATGTTTTTTTGTACTCTTTAATAATTGCTTTCTTTTGTTGAATAACATCTTCAATAGCACTCATATTAAC
>JAGCEE010000248.1 GCA_017650795.1 Clostridia bacterium
ATATTGTGCGAAATCTGTACCATCATATTCATCTAATTGCTTGATGAAATCATTGATGATTATTCTACCAATATATTGATTCCATTCAAGGCCAGATAACTTTACAGGATAAGAAGCATTATAGATGATTCTATTTGCTTCTTCTGATGTATCATTTTGTAATTTAAATTTGTTATATGATTTTACCATAGATTAATTTCCTGTAGCTATTTTAACATTTCTAAAAGCAAAATATGGACGACCTGCTGCGTGTGCTTCTACAATACCTTGTGATGTTGTGTCAGTTGTTGATGTTGGTGGATAACTATTGTATTCCCAACTAAAGCCCATTTTATCAAAGTTCAAATCAGGGTCATAACTAGCCATATTATCATACAAAGCAGCTCTAATACAATTAACATTTGTAATTGTAATACCAGGTTTCAAGTTATTAACTTGTGTGTTATAACCTGGTGCACCAAACAAGGTTAATCCATTTGTATCTACTTGTCCGTATGACATATAGATTGCAGCATAATAGAAACAACCAGGTTTCATTTCGTGTGTTGTAGCTACACCCAAATTCTTTATATTGTATTCTGCATAACCTTGTTGCAATTCAATTATACCTGTATCGCACAATGCTTCTGTTTTACCTACTTGATGTGTGTCTGGATTAACATAATCAGGTTGATATTCGTAGATACCAAGTATTACTCTATTAAATTGGAAATTATCTTGTCCGGTACCCCATTGTTTTGTGTAAATACCAATCTTAGTTTGGTAATCACCTGTAGAACCATTGTAAATCTTGTGTGTAATAGGACAAGTGAACAAATAACCAATCAACATACCACCATTACTAGGAGCATATTGTGTATTGCTGGCTACTTGTAAATCAGCAATAGTAATCATAGCAGGTGGATAGTTGTCAGTAATCTTTGTATCAAGTGCTTCTTGTAATTCTTGTACAGCTTCAACAACATCATTAACATCACTATCAATGGTTACTGCTTGTACACCTTGAGAATCATCAAATTTTAATCCTTTACCAAGTTTAACTTGTATATCGTTTCCGTTAAATTCCAAACCATCACCAAGACGAGCTTCAACAGTATCATTTGAAATTATAATACCCTTACCTGCTTGATAATTTCCAGCACCGCCTTCAATTTGGGAAGGCATACTTACAATTTCGTGTATGTTCAAGTTTGTAATAGTGAATGTTTCGTTTGTCTTATAGTTTTCTACACTAATTTTTATTGGTGTATCGTCTTCAGTGATTCTAACATCAAATGACAAATCAACTGTTTCATAGTGTTCATAAGAAGCATCTATCATTTGTGTAATAGAGGCTGCATTTGGTATTGATTTAACCAAAACATCATAATAATTGTTATCGGCAGTTGTTACATTGAAATTAGTTTGTACATCAATGTGATAGAAACCAGTCTTTAACAAGATTTGGTCATTATCTAATGTAATCTTTGTAGGATTTACATTCAAATCTTCATTGTAACCATTGGCTACGGCACTTGTAGTGAATACATTAGCTGATGTACTAAATTTAGCGAAACCAATATCATTATAATTTTCAATTCCTACTTCATATTGTCCGGATTCTTGATTAAATCTAGCATCAATTCCATTGTAACCTGAAATATCTGGAATCTTAATTTGGTCAACACTTAAATTATAATTTACATCACCATTTTCACCGGTTGTAGCTGTTATACCAATACTTTCATCGGTAGAACTTAATGTAACATTGTGTAAGCCAGTTACATTGATGTAGTCATTTTCATCAATATCAATGTAATCACCAGCTTGATAGTTCTTTTGTTCGGCTGCACTTAATTGCCAAGCAGATGTACCATCTTGGTTATCAACCAATTCAACTTTCAAATAGTCTGGTGTTAAGGATTCAACGGTAGGTAATGCTGATGTGTAAAGTTTGGCACTTACATCTTCAATGAATTTCTTGTATTCATCTTCAAATTCTATGTTGTACTTATCATCGTATTCATTAACAATTATTGGTTTTGTACCAGTAACTGTCTTTTGTTTTACATAGAATGGTGTTCCATTGTAACCACTAAATTTATTATCTGGTGTTTCATCAAAATTATCTTCTACAACATCTACTGCATTGGCACTAGCTTCCTTAATTTCAGGCAACCAATCCTTACTACTAATTGTATGGTTGGTGATGTTAATGTTTTGGCCAGCACTATAAGGGGTAACATCCCAACCAGCACTTGCTGATGTATAGATTACCTTTTCAAATTCAGCACTAACAACATCAATAGAACCGGATAAGAAAGAACTTGTGCTTTCTAGTTCACCACTTAATGTTTCAATCTTTTCATTCAAGTAAGCACTTGTTTCTTTTAATTCGCCACTTAATGTTTCTACCTTACCACTTAACTCATCAAGGTCAGTCTTGTTAGCCTTTGAAGATACTTCATTCCATTTACCACTTGTAGTGTTAACAGTTTCGTAAACACTATTCCAATTGCCGGAA
>JAGCEE010000249.1 GCA_017650795.1 Clostridia bacterium
ATTATTATAAAATAAAAAATATTTATTTACATTCAAGATGCGAGGTTATTTAAAATGAATGAAATATTTGAAAATTTAAACAAAATAAAAAATTTAATAAAAGATACAAATGTAAAATTGATTGGCGTTTCAAAAACAAAACCGGTGAGTGTTTTAAAGCAAGCGTATGATGCAGGACTAAGAGATTTTGGAGAAAATAGGGTACAAGAACTTGTGGCAAAAATAGATGAATTGCCAAATGATATTCGCTGGCACATGATTGGCCATCTTCAAACAAACAAGGTTAAAATATTGTTAGAAAAAGAGATATATTTAATACATTCGGTAGATAGTTTAAACCTTGCAAGCATTATTGATAAATACTCCAAATTAAAAAACAAAACACAAAACATTTTGCTAGAAGTAAATGTCACGGGCGAACAATCAAAAACAGGGTACAGCAAAGACAAAATAATTGAGGATATGCCCGATTTATTAAAATTAAAAAATATAAGAATATTAGGGCTTATGTGTGTTGCAAAAAAAGATGAAGACTCAACAAAATATTTTAAAGAATTAAAGAATATTTTAAAAGATATAAACACCAAGTTTAAAATAAATTTAAAAGAACTCTCTATGGGTATGACCGATGATTATATGCGGGCAATAGAATGTGGCTCAACATACATAAGAATAGGCAGAGCAATTTTTGGAGAAAGAGATTAAAATGGGCATTACAATTTATGCATAATTTTTACACAAAAAAACAGGCTAAAACATAGTCTGTTTTTTATCGTATTTATAATTTTTATTTTGCATAATAACATGTATCATTGGTTGCAGGTGATACATTCTCAAATACCAAATTTTTGTATTCTTTATACTCTTTTATGCTTGGAATATTAAAGTTTATAATGAGTTCTTTAATAACAACCATATATAGTTTAAATTTAGGAGTTTCACCATAATTAACAAAGTCGGAATACAAGAACTCACCATTTTGCCCATACCAAGTTATTTTGCATTTTTCAGGAATCTTTTTATATGTTGCATAAAAGTCCATGTTGCCTGTTGCATTTGGCAAATCTGCATTGTCTTTGTAGAGTATTCCATTATATTCCCAACCGACAAATATGTACTTGGCATGATCAAAAATAAAACTTTCCATTATTTTTTTAGGAGCAATTTTATAATAATTAATTATTTTTAATGTTTCAAAAATATCGCCCTCATCATTGATTATTCCTGAGCCATCAAAATCTATATTGTAATAAAAATTTACTCTGTTTATTCTTACTGTTCTGTCTGCGGTAATGGTTTCGTCCGAACTTAAATATAGTCTGCTATAACTATAAACAGATCCATCTCTTACATTTGATTTCCACGATGTTATGTTATATGAATATCCGTCATCACTTTCATAATAAGAAGGAAGAGAGGATGATATGTTATCTTTTGAAGAAAGCCTGTATTGGTTAATTATTGTTCCGTCTTTAAATTTAATTGTTAAATTAAAGTATGGATATTTGCCATAAATAATATAATCTTCATCTGTATCTGGGCAGGCATGTCTAAAATTTTCTTGCAAATATTTTCCAAATTTGCCGGAATATTCTTTGCTTATATAAACTCTTTCTACATTAAGTCCTAAAGGCTCGTCACTAAGTATTAGATTTTGGTTTTTATTTATAATAACTTTTGCAGTTTGTTGTATGCCACTAAATACATTCAAGCCAAGGCTTTCAATATTAGAAAGGTCTATTATTTCAAGAGCTCTGCAATAGCGAAATGCTGCGGTTTCAATTTTTGTCACTTTGGATAAGTCTATGTTTTTTAAAGAATTACAAAATTCAAAGCAACCGTTAGGAATTGTTTTTATATTTTCTCCAAGTTCAACTGTCGTTAAGCCATCACAGTTGCGGAATTGTGAACCTTTACTATATTCCGATAGACTGTTATCACATTTTAATTCTATAACATTAACTAAAGATATTTCTTTTAATTTTAAACAATTATAAAACGCCGAGTCACAAATAAATTGTACATTCGAAAAATCAAAACTTTCCAAATCCGAGCAACCAAAAAAACAATTTTTTGATATTTCTGTTATATTTGGATTTTCTACGGTTTTTAATTTATTGCAATACTGAAATGCGTTATCTCCAACACTTGTGCAAGATTTTAATGAAACTTCTGTAAGGCTTTTACAAAATTCAAAAGCGCCTTTTCCAATGCTGACACAATTATTCAAATCTATGCATTCTAGGCTCTCACATAGATAAAACGCATCATCTCCTATTGTTGAATTATTTGCTAGTTTAATTCCCCCAACAATTGCTGAGCTATAAAATGCATAGTCACCTATACTAACTAATTCTCCAAATGAAACATTCGTTAAATATTCACAGTCGCAAAAAGCCCATTTAATTATTTCGGTCACTCCATTTGCAACAATAGATGTTATTTTTGAGTCCTTAAAACATCCCTGAGGAATAGTAGTGATATTATCCGATAACACCAAACTAAGCGATAAATTTTCACAACATTCAAATGAATATTCTCCAAGTTCAGTTATGTTATCCCAATCCAAAACAAGATTTTCTAATCTTTTCATATAGGAATAAGTGTAGTCTTTTATTTCTCGTACATTTGGAGCATAAATTGATTTAATATTAAAACATTTAGCGAATGTGCGACTTCCATTAAGTTCGCCCAAATAGATATAATTTAAAAACGATTCTTTTATCTGTGTCACATTTGGCAAGACCAATTCTTCTAACCCAAAGCAGTAATTTGCAATATAGTCGGCTGTGGATGAGTTTAGTTTTATATACTTTAATTGCCCACAATTACTGAATGGATAAGACTCTATTTTAACATCTTGTTCACATACAAAACTTTCTATATTGTTTCCATAGAACAATTCGCTACATAAAGTTTTTACTTTAATATTGTTAATGTACTCGGGAAGGACGATATTTTTTAATCCACTTGTGTATTTTTTTACCCTTCCTTGGCTATCTATAACAAAGCCAGTACCATCATCATTTACGCTTGATGCTCCTTTGTAATATGTTGCCTCATATAAATCGCTTCTGCCGGCAAAGTTGCCATATTTATCAAAGGAGTATATTACAAATCTTAAAAAGGTTGAGCAGTCTATGTCAATATGTTCTGAGTATTCGTTGTATGATACAAGGGTTGGTAATGTGCCATCGGTTGTGTAATATATTTTATGATTATAAGAGCCTGATGGGCTATTGTCGTTAATCTTTATTTGTAAGCTATTATCAAAATGATATTCGCCATTAAGATTTCCGACGCTAATTGTTGGCTTGGTTATTTGATTGTCTTTTTGTATGGCAAATTTCATACAAGGAACACCGTTTCCGTATAAATCGTCTCTGCCCACACTACCAAAATCATATGTGTTTTGTTTTATTTCTTTTTCTACTGTTTGTACATCATACGCATCAGCATAATATGTGGCATATAGGGCAACCATGGCTGTGGCATGGGGTGTTGCCATTGATGTTCCACTTAATCTTCCATATTTATTACCTGTACCCGTACAAGAGGAAATGCTCGCATATTTAGATTTTTGTGGCACACAACTTACTATTTCTGAACCTGGCAGACATAAATCTATACAACTACCATAATTTGAGTAGTAAGCAAGATGAAGTGTGTTTTTATAATTTTTACTAGTATTTTTTTGTAGGGCAGAAATTGTTAATGCTTTTTCTGTGTTTGCAGGGCCATATTCCTCTACATAATAATTATCGTTTCCTGCAGCAACAACCGGCATTATATTGTTATCGTATAGGTCATTAACAGCTTTTATTACGTCGTTTGAAGTGCCAACGCCTCCTATGCTCATATTTGTGGCAACAATATTTAAGTTATCTTCATTTTTAAGTTTAATTAAATATTCCATTGCAGAAATAATATTGCTTGTAGAACCCCTGCCTTCATTGTTTAAAACTTTCAAAGGAATAATTTTAACATTATCTAGTGTTAAATCTACAATTGTTCCGCTAACATGTGTTCCGTGCGTGTTATCATCTTCATAATCATATCCTGTTTTTAGAAGGCTTTTAACACAACTGAATCCATATTCAAAGGCAATTCTGCCTTTTAAAAACTCGTTGTCGGTGTCTATTCCTGTATCTATTACACCAACATAAATATCTGGCATATTGCCATTTTTGTACTTGTTTATTAAATAATCTTGATATTCGCCAACTCCCAACAAATCTGCACCCCAAGAAAGATAATTGGTTCCGTTCATATTATTAGTAATTAGTCGGTTGTCTTCTATTGATGTTGTGTGTATTTCTCTGTCCAAACTTGCATACTCAACATCTTCTAACGATTTATAATAATTTAAAGCATTCTCAGCATCTTCGCCGTTTTTGTATTGTAAGACATTTAGGCCATTAAATCCACTTGCTTTATAGATGTAATCATTATCATTTAATTTTATTTTTGTTTTTACAATAATTCTGCTGTCGTAATTATCTATATATTTTTCGTTTATTTCGGCGAGCTCGGCGCAATACCCAACAAGGTCATTTGTTTCTTCAAGATTTAAATATTTAAATGAGGAGGGGTTAATTGCAACAACAAATAATAATAAGCTAACAATTAAACCAAAAATTAAGACTCTTTTTTTCATAACCAACCCCCACACCTTTATTTATACATAGTATAACATGGAAACTTTTACCTGTCTAGATGCAGTTTTTTAAAAAATGCAGATTTTTTAAATCTTTATATGATGGTTTTAAATTCGCCGTGTTTTTGATGATTGTTTGATTGTTAAATAATAAAAACAATTTTCTAAAAATTATTGTTGTAAAAAAAAAACCAAGCATTTGCTTGGTTGATTTTTAACGATTATTTATTGCATCTATTGGCTGTTTGCGTGCAATTTTAAATACTGGAATTGCAGAAGCAAGAATTGCAACTAAAAGCGAGACGGCGGCGAGTAAAATAACCTGCCTTATTCCACAAACAAGAATTGTAATTTCTATTCCGGCATTGTTTCTTAAAGTGCTATTTATTATCATACAAACGGCGAATGTTGAGACAATCGATAGTACAAAGTTTATTGTTGCAACAATTAGACTTTCGTTGTAGAAAATACTAAATACATCTTTCTTTCTTGCGCCAATGGCTCTTAGTATACCTATTTCTCTCTTTTTGTAGGTTATTGAAACACTGATAAAGTTGGCAAGCATTAGCCCAGAGAATGCTGCAAATCCAATGCCAACATATAAGAATGCTTTAGATGCGCCCTCAATAAAGCTATTTACCATATCTAGTGAAGATATAACAGAGTTTTGTATAGAAAATCTAAATAATAGGGAGGTGTCCTCTTGGTCTTTATAATAATCACTTACTAGCGTCAAAAGGTCGTCTTTTGAGGTTGGCATGATTCCAAATGCTCTGGTAAAAGCACCATCTGTATATAAATCCAAGAAATCGTCAGAACCAATAAGCACATATTCCCAACTGTTATAGTTTACTTTATTGGTGTACTCGTGCATATATAATCCAATTACTTCCTTTGTGCTGTCGCTAACAATGGACGCATAATCATGATTGTTGCGATTTGGGTATTTTCCTATATTTATATCCCACTTGTCATGGTTTGCCAAAATCCATTCTCTAAATTCGTCACTAGCAATAAGGACATTTGCTGTATTTAAATTATTAAGTCTGTTAATGTAATTTTCAAAAGTGTGGTACTCGTCGGTATATCTAAAAGAATTATCCTCGTTTGCCATTTTATAGTATGCTCGTTCTATTCCTTCTACTGCAACAGAAAAATCTACAACAAATTGATTTGAATTTAGTTTTGTAGTGCCTTCTTTGCCCGGAACGAATATTGTGTCGGTAGGGCTAAAATTTATTGCATTATTAAACCATAGTGTTCTAATTTCCTCTCTGTATTCGTCGCCATCATGAACACGTGCATTGTAGTAAAAAACAGTATCGGAATCACCAAAAGAAAGACTAAAATACTTTTCCGAATTTGCATTTATAAAACCAGGGCTAACAATAGCGAGCTGGTGTAATCCGTTTTGTAATAAGCTTGCAAATTTGGTTCTTTTTAAATATTCTGCTTGGCTGGTTGAGTTTGATGTTGTTTTATTTATGGCATCTGTTTTCATGCTCAAATACGGAGTTGCGTCAAGTCCGGTATCAACCACACCAACAATAGTGTAATATTTTTTATCAGAATCGGAATAATATGTGTCATCAAAGCACACCTTTATTCCTAAAATGTCATTGTACGAATTAACATTTTCTGATGATTTATCTATTTCTTCTAAATAAACCAATAATATATTATAAGTATTTGGACCAAGTGTCACTCCGTCTTCCCAAGAAAGATTTTCGGCTGTAAGCAAAATAAAATCGTCTTGGTTGGCATTTTCTTTTTCTATATTTTTGGTTGCATAGTATGTGCCAGATTCGAAGAATTGTGTTTTTGTATAATTATAGTATGGGTACGAACTTGTATTTATTTTGGTTAGTTCATTTAACTCTATTTCGCCGTTAGCATTTAAGTCTTCATATTTATATATGAATAAATTTTCAATTCTGTCTGAGAGTTTCCTTTGCTTTATTCCACACACCTCAAATAATTCATAAAAATATTTTGGTACGGCAATTTCGGCAAAGGCATTGTTTGCAGGAAGCCTGCCGGCAACAACGGTGCAACCAAAATCTGACAATTCTTCTTCCGAAAGTTCAATAAAACCACCCAATTCGTCAGAAAAATAGCTTCCATTAAGTGTTCCTTTTGTGACTGCGTTTGGGTCAGACAAACAATAGTTTAGGCTTGATGAATTATATTTAAATGTAAATACCGGCTTAATTGTTGTGTTTGTTTTACTTGCAAGTAAATCCAAATTGTTTTGTTTCATTTTTGAAGATGAGTATGAATATTGTACCTGTTCCTCGCCGTCTGAATTAGTATAACTATATGTTCGGCGCTTTTCTCCAACATACATAATCGTTTTGTAATCGCTATCTATAAATGACTGAACCGTGGTTGTTGTTTTGTTATAACTCGCCATTGTATCAGCAAGGCCGAATAATGTAAATGCAACAAGTGAAAGCAGAATTGTGACAAACAATCTGATTGGTTTTGTTTTTAATCCGCTAGCACCCATTTTAAATGAGTCTTTAAATCTTAGCTTTGATTTAATAAATTTTAATTTCTTCTTATCGTACTCTATATTATCAAAATCGTCTGGACGGGTTTTGTTAAATACTTCCGTGTGGCCATTATCGGATATTTTATTTATTTTTTTAAATTTTTCATTATTTTTTGTTCCAAAAGAAATTATTTTTTCTTCGTTGGTGCAATTTAATATTTTTTCTATTTTCTGTAAATCCTCACTAGAAACCTTGTGGTTTGGTGCGATGCGAATAATATTATCTCCAATAACCTCAACGCTATTTGACATTGGCTTTGGCGCAATATATCTTTTTGTTTCGTCCGATATAACAACACCATCTTTCATTTCTATAATCCTATCGGCATATATTTCGGCATATTCTCTGTCGTGAGAAACAATTATTACCAATTTATCTTTTGATAATTTTTTAAGCGTATCAAAAACCTGTGCGCCGGTTGCAGAGTCGAGCGCACCGGTTGGTTCATCTGCAATTATTATTTCGGGTTCTTTAATTAAAGCCCTTGCAATAGCAACCCTTTGTTATTGTCCACCAGAAAGTTCGGTTGTTTTTCTTGCTCCTTGTGAGCTAAGATCAACCATATCCAAAAGTTCTTGCACCTTTTCGGGCGTTGCTTTTTTGCCTTGAAGCTCTATGGCAAGTGCAATGTTTTTTGCAATATTAAACTCGCTTAAAATATTGTACTCTTGGAAGATAAAACCAATAAAGGTGTTTCTATAACTATCAAAATCACTACCAGAAAATTCTTTACTTGATTTTCCTTTAATAATTATTTCGCCACTATCATACTTATCTAATCCACCAATAACGTTTAAAAGTGTTGATTTTCCACAGCCAGATTTTCCTAAAATAAAAACCATTCCCTTTTGGTCAAATTTTAATGATACATCATTAAGGGCATGAACGGGCTTTCCGTGTTTTGGTCTGTATGTTTTATTTATATTCTTTAATTCTAACATGCTTGCTCCTAATACTTATTTTAGCGTAATTAAATACAAATATTTAACTTGTATGATTATAGTATCATAATCTTTATTATTTTAATAGTGTTTTTGCAAAATAGTAAAAGCATATGCACTTTTAGTCATTACTTGATAAGGGTTTTGTTTTTAATTAATAATAAGTTCTATAAATAATTAAAAAAAAATAAACTTTGCAAACAAATGCAAAGTTTAGTGGTGACCTTGGGCAGGAATCGCTCCGATTACGCTTCGCTCCATCTATCACGCCTGGTGCTACAAAACATGCCACTGGCATATTTTGCTTTACGCACACGTTCGATTCCCTAGGGTGATGGTTTAAAAACCACCACAAAAAAAATAAACCTTGCAAACAAATGCAAAGTTTAGTGGTGACCTCGACGGGAATCGAACCCATAACTACGCCGTGAAAGGGCGTTGTATTAACCTTTTTACCACGAGGCCATATTTGGTAGCGGCGAGTAGGGTCGAACCACTGACCTTACGGGTATGAACCGTACGCTCTAGCCAACTGAGCTACGCCGCCATATAAAGTACCCGCTTAGTATATCGTTATTATTATTTTTTGTCAACACATATTTTCAAATTATTTATATCAAAAGTTATATAAGCCTTTATATAATACAATTCACACAATGCAAAGTGTCCGTTAGGGTAAATATTTAGTATATTTTTGATGTTTATTTTAATATTGTGATATAAAAAAATCATAATACTGATAATTATTATCATTTTCCTATTGACAATTTTGTGTTTGGGGGTTAAAATATTGTCGCAATAACTATTTTTTTACCATTATTATCATTATTTTGAATAAATGGAGTGAAAATATAATATGAACAACTTTCAAAAAAACTTAAAAATACTAACAGACAAATACACACAAAAATATGTTGCAGACAAAACGGGAGTTTCTCAATCTAGCATAAATAATTATTTAACAAAGAATAGTGAGCCATCTATTGCTTTTTTAGTGGCGCTGAAAAATGCGTTCGGAATAAGCGTAGATGACTTTTTATTTTCTGAAATAACAAAAGAAGAAAGTGATGTTTCCTACGAGAGATTTATAGGAAACTATTTGGTTTATTATTTTAATAATAATTACTACAAAGGCGAAGTTCATACCAATGCAAACAAAGTTTTAAGTTATGGAGTAATTAGCATTTTAAAAAAAGATGAAATAGCAAAAGATGTGGATGTGTATGGAACTTTTTTTAAAGAAAGAAAGGATGCATTAACCTTATTGTCGGAATGTAATGCATCTGTGGATGCTTTGGCTATGCATAAAAAACACGACAATATATATAAGGGCGATATTTTTACAAACGACAAAAGTATGTTTATTACACTTAGCAATGCTTTAAATGGCGATAGGGCGTTTTTCATTTTTAACAATCCCCCTTCACTTGCAAAATATATTGGTGGCATAGGAACAGTTAATTCAATTGCAAGAGGCAGAGAACACAATCCTTGCATTGAGTATGCAATTATGACAAAAAGGTTAATAGATAAACCAGACGGCGAGTTATATAAGTATTTAGAACTTAATGATTATAGAGTCAATTTTGATGAAACAATAGCCGACTTCGTTGCTCTTTTAAAAAGATTATACGTAGAAAATAATGAAATTTCGGCTAATTTAACCGAGACACAAAAGGTTTCAATTATTCAAAATAACCTAGAATATCATTTTAATGAAATACTTCATTCAAATTCTTTTAGATTTGCAAAAATTTCAAACAGAGAAGACGATACTATTTATAAGCTAATTAAGGAGGGTATTGATGTTTGACGAAGTAAATAAAAGATTTGATATAATACTCGATATTTTTGAAAAAAATAAACAAAGCACAGATTTAATAAACAAAGCATATCGCTTTGCAGACGAAAAGCATAAAGGGGCGTTAAGAAAGGACGGTAAACCATACATTTCGCATCCCGTAGAGGTGGCAAGAACCCTTGCAAAACTTGGCTTTAATGAAGATGTGGTTTCAGCGGCACTGCTTCATGATGTTGTAGAAGATTGTGGCGTGACTCTGGACGATATAACGTGCGAGTTTAATGAAAACGTTGCAAGTTTGGTTGATTGTGTAAGTGCAATAGACCGTGAAAAATATGTTTTAGACCACGAAAATCTTTATGAGGATGCCAACTTTATGAAGGCATCTTTGGAAGAGCAGTCATTTAAAAAACTTATTACAATAGGCAAGCAAAATCCAGAGGGGTTTTGTATTAAATTTGCCGATAGATTGCATAATTTAAGAACAATAGATTGTTTTGATTATAACAAACAGCTAGAAAAAGTAAAAGAAACAGAGAAGTGGATAATTCCAATTGCAAAGCGTTTATCTGCAAATTATTTTTATAAAAGAATAAAAAATGAATGTTTTAAAATTGTGAATAAAAAAGATATTGGATATTTTTTAGAGCAGTATTCCATATATCACAAAAGCAACGAAAAAAACTTTCAAAACGCAATAGGGCTGCTTAACGATGCATTGCTTGACAATAATATTGTCGCAATAAAATACGAAGAAATAAAAGAATACAAAATTTATGAGGACATATCTAATATTTCTAAAAACATCAAGATATCAAAAATTTCTCAAGGGCAAATATTAAAGGTTGCAAACTATAATATATACATTATATATAATGGAATTAAATTTGATGACGCCATAAATGACATTATCAGCAATATGAATAAAAAACTATCGCACAGTTTTACCATAATTGATATGGGGGTTGATTCAATTACAGAAAAAACGTTTTTTATGGTTGAAGATGAGTTTAAAAATAAATATAATTTTTATGTTTTAACGATTGAAGAATACTCTCAAAATCAAATTGGGGTAATGTCAAAAAAATTTGGCGATATTTTAGACGACGACGAAATTGACGACATGGTTGGCGATTTAATAAAAGTTAAAACTAGGTCAGGAGAAATAAAATATATACAAAAGGGTAGCACGGTGCTTGACTTTGCATTTAAAATCCACAAAGATATAGGCTTTGGGTTTAATGGTGCAATAATAAACGGAAGTAAAACAAAAATCCCGCCATATACCAAACTAATAGAAAACGACCAAGTTGAAATACTGGTAGAAAAAGATAATGATGGCAAAATAATAAATCAAGCCAGACTTAGGTGGTTTGCATATGTTAATACAGATTTTGCAAAAAAATGCTTAATAAAGCATTTTGAACAAAAAAGCATATAATGTGGGGAGTTATTAAAAAACG
>JAGCEE010000250.1 GCA_017650795.1 Clostridia bacterium
ATGAAGTTGTCTTCAAAAAGATACCATATTCAAGCGAATATGTTGTAAGAATGAGAAACCATAATGAAAAGGTAGCTAACATTTGGTATGACTACGATAAGGATAAGATTATTGTTCAACTTGTACCAGCATTTCGCAATATGGAATATAGCCTAGATGATTTGACTATTGATACAATTAAGGGCATTGGTCAATTGGTTAGAAAGAACGCATTAAATAGAATAGGAGAAAGTATGGAATTTAAAGAAGCAAAGAATATTCTTAATGAAAATGGTTATAAACTCATAAATGAAAGAATGACTAGATTTGAATATAATGATAAATTTGCACAAGTAGTCAGAATGTATGCTGAAGCAAATGATATAGATGATGAAGACCAAGTATATGATGAACTAATGGATAACGATGAATTGCCAGAATGGATAGATAGTGATTTATCTGTTTATGAAATTGTTTATGATAAACTTATGGCTTAAAGGAGTAATAAAATGGATTTAAACAAAGCAAAGCAAATTCTTAACGAAAATGGTTATTTAATTGAATCCGAAGAAAAACCCTTATTTGCCGGAAATGAAAGATTAAGTTATAACAATAGATGGTTGGAAGAATACAACTTTGCTTGTGATAAGATTAACACATTTACTGTTGGTGACATGGAAGTAATTGATGCTAATGAAGCTAGGGCTGCCTTTAAAGAAATGGCTGAAAGTATTGCCGACTTAGAAAAGATGATATATATGAGAAATCATTAACAAAGGAGTGTTCTTTTGGATTACCAGAAAATCTATAACAAGTTAATAAAACTTGGTCAAGAGAATTACTGGAACAATGAAAAGTATTTTGAAAAGCACCACATCATACCTAGAAGCGAAGGTGGAAGTAACAAGAAAGATAACCTTGTAGAATTACCACCCCGAGCTCACCACTTAGCTCACTTGTGCTTAATCAAATTAGGTTGTTGTTTGAAGTATTGTTATTATAACTTTACTATTAAGGAATATTACGAAGCCAAAATGCTTGAAAAGAAAAAGAAGCATTTGTTGATACCTGATGATGTTGATACTGTTGATGAAATAAACGAATATCGTTATAATGGAGAAGAGGAATGAAAGTTTCTATTGAATACATTGTAATTGGTAGGGAAAAGAAATATCCTGATGTGGCTGGTGAAGTCTTTGTTCCTGATGAATGGTCTAACGAAAAAATCAAAGAATGGTTTGAAGATAGACACCATAATATCGGTGGCAAAGGTGTTAAAGTAGTCAAAATAGAAAAAGCATAAATACTATAAACAATTGTGGAGAATTTAAAATGAATTTAACCGAAGCAAGAAAAATTTTAAAAAATAATGGATATAAAATTCTTACAGAATCTTCTGATGATGGGCAAGTGTATTTGTATCTTGATAAACCAGATACAAAAGTTAAGGTTTGGTTTGAAGCATATGGTCAAGATGCATCTGATGTAAGATTAAACCTTAATATTGATTATTTTAAAGAACTTTTAACCAAATTGGGTGTATCTACTAAGTTTTTCACACTATTAAATGACCTTGATTGGGACTGTATTAAAGAAACATATGAATATGAAAGTGATAAATATGCTTTTGGTGAAGCCCAAAGTGATACTTGGGATAATGGAGCATATGGTGGAAATAATAATCCAGACTTTGATTGGGGTGGTGAAATTTCAGCACAGCTATACAGCAATATAGACGAAGATGATGTATCACATTTTTTAAAAAATGTAACTGCGGAAGTATTAGTCACTATGTTAAATAATGATATTGATACACCTTCAATGTCTGAATATATTGATAATGGAAAATTAGAAGAAATATTTACTAATGATGAAGATTTTAAAAAATA
>JAGCEE010000251.1 GCA_017650795.1 Clostridia bacterium
ATATCATTGTCATACCAATAAGACTTAACAGCACATTTAAATCCTTCTCGTTTAAGTATAGCTTTACATTCTTCAAGATTTATCATACAAAATCCTTTTCTATTGATGTTATTTTATCCTTAATCATGGTTTCTTTGTAACCTTTCTTAAAGATGTGTATAAGTTCAAGCAATTCTTCTTCAGTACCTTGACCAACATAAAACTTACGAACAAGGTCAGAATGTTGTGTATTTGTATTAACGCAAGTTCTCCAAGAACATTCATCTTCTTGATGTTCTGGATTGTCTTGATAGTCAGGTGTGATTGAGAAACTTTCTCTATCTTTGTCTGTAGGCATTACATTACACCTAGCAAAGACTGCGACATTTTTCAATCGTGGGTCACCAAGAGGAAGATTGTCTGGATAATAAAATATTCCATACAAATTTCCTATATTTTCACTATCACAAATCCTTTTAAAATCTTTAATTTTCATTACTTCTTCTCCAAATACTTTCTCATATCCTCTGCAGCTTCAGTAGAATCAATACGATATTCCTTCCACTTGTAAGCACAATAGGAGGTCATTGTAGAATCTTCTGGACAATCACGAACTAGATTGTTTCTTTCGCTTTTCTTAATCCAATCGTAGTTTTGGGAAATGTAACCACCACCAGAACTAATACCAAGACCCACACTTAAAAGAATTAATGATATAATAAAAGCTACAAGCATTTCAATAAACTTTTTTTCACCGCCGGGAAAATTTATTTTTGTCGCGGCAACAACTATACACAATATAAGGAAAATAAATGTACCAATGGCACCAGTCAAAGTACAAGCACTACCAAAGATAAGATAAAGATTATTCATTATGCAACCTCCTTCAATTCAGCTTCGTATGCAGTCTTTACTTCAAGGAACTTCTTTTCTACCTTTTCAAAGCCACGGATACAACGAGAATACCGTTCACTAATGTAATTTGAGTAAGCCCTAGATTCTCGGTCACAAATATCTCCAAGTTCATTTATTGCCCACTTGAAATACTTGTACATCTGATAACGAATAAACCAACGGTCATATTCTTTCTTCAATTCTTCAATTTTATTCATTGTTTACCTCTCTTAGTTGAGATTTGAAAGTTTACCGATTACTTGAACGATTAGCCAAACACTAAACAAGCACCACAATATTGTAGGAACAATTGTTGCTCCAATTTCTAGCCACTTATTGTCAAAATGTTGTTCACAATAGAATACTAAGCTAACCGCAATAGCTGTCCCAACACCAACACAAATTACCATTAGGACAAAGAAAATCAAAAATTTTAAAGCAAAAAATCCAACTGCTGCTAAAGTCATTCTTCCACCTTTGTTTCAAGTACAACTTCAATTCCAATTTCTTTAAAACGATTTACCCACTTTTCAGCTTCCTTCTTAGAAAGAAGAATAGCCTTGTCTTTCTTGTTTTCAAATTCGTATTCCACATCTTTGAGGTTAAGATAACCAGGACGAGGAACTAACATAGCCTTGGTTACATAATGTGTGGTATTGGGAGTTTTAAGATAGTATTTCATATTCATAGTTATACCTCCTCACAAACACTTACAATTTCGCAGTTAATCGTATGCATCCAAGCACACCATTTGACGGCTTCCAATTCACTTGTGGCATAAACCTGATACAAGTGATGTTCACCATTATTTTCTTTCCATTCAACCAAGTAGGACTTCTTACCTTCCATCCAATTCTTTAAGTTGATGTTTTTGTACCAATTAGGAACGCAATTTTTCATAATGTTACGTCTTTTGTTGTTGTACTTATAATATAAAAAAAGTTACTGACATTGTCAATAACTTTAACTTAATTATATGTAAATAAATGTTTACTTAATCATCGTTTATTTTTTCGCCATATTGGTTAAAGGTTTCACGAAACCAAGTATCTCGGCGTTCATCACAACCAT
>JAGCEE010000252.1 GCA_017650795.1 Clostridia bacterium
ACAAATAAATGTGGTCACCACCAGAAGCATACATATTAGAAGAATAATAAATATAGCCATCCATGTCTAGCCTAACCCATGCGCAAGGCACAACACTTCCAAAACAACCGGTTAAAAATATTCCACATGTTAGCAATAATAATGCAACACAAAAAGACTTTTTCATTAATACTCCAAAAAAAACATATTAACATAAATAATAATTTGTATTATCTAAAAATCATTTATGTCTGCTAAGTATAGCACTATTTAAAAAAAAATGACAAATATGTTTATTATAAACAATAACCTTTTTTAATTGACTTAAATTATGCCTAAGTTTAAAATAATATTAGGTGGTAAAAGTATGAAAAAGAATGTTGCAATAATTGGTTATGGCGGTCAAGGTGCTTGGCATGCCGAACAGATTAAAAAAAGTGATGTGGTATCACTTGCTGGCATATTTGATTTTAGCCCCGAGCGAATCGAACTAGCCAAAGATCGAGGAATAATGGTTTACTCCTCATTAGACGAACTACTTTTGGATAAAAATGTAGAAATTGTTGTTATCGCAACGCCAAACGACTCACATAAAGAACTCTCTATTAGGGCATTAAATGCCGGAAAAAATGTAATTTGTGAAAAACCCGTTATGTTAAGCGTGGCAGATTTGGATGATGTTATTGCCGTTGCCAACAAAACCGGAATGCATTTTACTGCACACCAAAATAGAAGATACGATGTTGATTTTCTTGGCATTAAACAAATAATAACCGAGGGCAAGCTTGGCGATGTGGTTAGCGTTGAATCAAGAGTTCACGGTTCTAGGGGCATACCTTCCGATTGGCGAGGAAAAAAAGAATACGGTGGTGGAATGTTATACGATTGGGGTGTGCATTTAATTGACCAAATAACTAGGCTCTTACCAAATGAAAAAATAAAAAAAGTGTTCTGCACTGCCCAGCACACCACAAATTTTGAGGTGGATGATGGTTTTAAACTAACACTTATTTACAAATCAAATATAACAGCTTTTGTTGAAGTTGGAACTCTAAACTTTATTTCTATGCCAAGATTTTATCTTCAATGCAAAAGAGGAACTGCAAAAATAAATGATTGGAAACAATGCGCACAAGTTGCTTATTGTAAGTATTGGAACGAAAAAGAGGTTATGCCTGTTCAAACGGCAGCCGGCATAACAAAAACCATGGCACCAAGAGATGAAATAACATTGGACGAATACACATTAGATATACCAAAGTCAGACGTTCATGATTTTTATAGAAATTTTGTTGCCACAATAGACGGAAAAGCCGAACAAGAAGTAAAATATGAGCAATCTAGGCTTGTTTTAAAAATAATAGAAAAAGCATTTGAGTCAATCGAAAAATGTCAAGCCGTAGATTTTGAATAATTAGAAAACCCTTTGGGACAAAGTACCAAAGGGTTTTTTGTATCCCCTGCCAGTGGTAAGGTGGTATGAGCATTGCAAGTAAGCACCACCTCCCCCTAATGCACCGGCAAGCCGTGCATATGGGACACGAGGACGGGAGAACTTAAACCAGAATAACAAAGGAATAAACATTTATTTTTTACTTTATAGAAAATACAATATATAGTTTTATGTCACTAACATATTTACTTTGTTGGTTTTGGGTTTATAATGTTTCTGTTTTTAATTGATATAGATTAAAAGGAGGAAAACTTGACAACAATAGAAAGTTTGCAATCCCAACTAGAAGAACTAGAAAAAAGGATAAAAGCAATTTCTAATGCTCAAACACTCCACCAAAACCTGCAGGCATTAGAGAGTTATTTTGACGCAATAAAAGATTACCTAGAAGATGTTGAAGATTTACTAGAAGATGCCAACAGCGACCACACCGACATAACCACCGCCCTAACAACGCTTTCTACAACAGTAAGTGGACTTGCAGAAAGAATAACCGTGTTAGAAAATGCCGAAACCGAAGTTGATTTATCGGAAATAGAAAATGCAATTTCGGCACTAGAAACGCAATTAACAAACTTAAAAGACGGCTCAAATGCAACTATCGCCGATTTGGAGGATGACATATCCGACCTTCAAACCGACCTTGGAAACTTAGAGGATAGGGTTGATGATGCCGAAGACGACATAAACGATATAAACACCGATATTGGCACAATCCAAACAAACATAACAAATTTGGCATCTGCTCAAAATTCACTTACCTCTGCCCAAAGCAGTTTAACTTCCACTGTAAGTGGAATAAACACTAGGCTTACAAGCGTGGAATCTAGCGTAAACTCATTGACCGGTGGAATAGATTTAAGCGCATTGCAAAACCAGCTAGACGAACATGATGAAACGTGCACTTGGAAACAAGACCACTTTAAACACACTTACGATGTTTATTGCAAACCAAATAACACAGATTTGTATGTGGACTCATTAAAGTTTAGTGCAAACATGTATATGCCAATAGTATTAAGTATTAGACTTAACTACAATGTAAACTCAACAGCAAACGGAACCACAATGCGAGTAAGAATAAATCATAATAATGCAAACACGTATGTTAACGATACGGTAGACTTAACGGAAAAGCCAAATGGTTGTACATATACAATTACATATTTAGTGCAAAATAGATTTCATGAGTTTAAAATATGGCTTCAAACTTCTGCCGATTTAATACTAAACACAATAGATGTAGAAGTTGTCGCAAGTGGCGTAATGCCATATAATTGCCATAGAATGATTGAAGTAAAGTGTGTAAACGATAAAATTGTGATAATACAAAATAATGCAGATAATATTAAATACCGCATATATGATAGATCGGAAGTAAATAACATATCACTAACAACTTTTACTAACCAAATCAATAAATACGACTCAACAAACCAAATATATTATCCAAAAATATCAATAGAGCCTTATGCCTACGTGTCTGGCAATACTGTTCAAGAGGTTGAATTTGGGCTAATTAAAGCATCTTCGGATTATTCTGTCACAATAGAGCCTCTGCAAACATATTCGGGTTCTAATACATTTTTTAATAAAAAAACAATAGGATTTACAAATCCTTATGAGTTTAGTCTTGCAGGAACAATGTATAATGAGCCATATATGTTTAAAATTCTATCCAACTCCACTGATGCAAAATTAGGATATTCAAAACTATCATCACCAGATATGGTAAGTGCATATTCTGTTGGAAATATGTCGTCAAAAAATTATTGGGTATGGTGTAGGCCGATAGAAAACAACAATATTACAATAAATTCTCAAGCAGTCTCACAAGAATCAAAACTAAAAGTTTTGGGATTATTTAAAGATGGTTATATATATTTAATAAAAGGAAAAAGTGCAAACGCAACCAAAATCGGCAAGGGATTTTTTGCCACAGGATATATTCAAACCGACGGCAGTATAAATGTTTATGTAAGTGATTATTTTAATACTAAAAAATACAAACTGGTTCTTAATTCTTCTACAAGTCAATATGAAATATCCTCTA
>JAGCEE010000253.1 GCA_017650795.1 Clostridia bacterium
AACACTATCTTATAGCGCATACAATACATTAAAAAACAGTACAATCAAAATAAGATTTTACTCCGAGATGACTAGTGAGGAAATGTGGCTAAGTATTGAATATTCACCAGAAACAATAACGGCTGTGTTAATTAACAACTACTCATACGAAGAAAATAATACAATGAAAGAAGTGACGGGTAGTGCAAGCAGGTTTAAAGACGAAGAAATGCTAAACACTAGTCAATATTCGTCTATTGGCGAACAAAATATACTTAAAGCATATGTATATACAAAATATAGTGAATTTGATTATGTAGAAGTAATAATGAATCTTTCACAAGCAGGTGGATACATGGCACCTGCAAAAGAGTATCAAGATGGTAGTAAAAAAATATATAAAGCTTCATACGATTATTCGGTTGTTGAAAACGACACAAACTTAATATTAAGAATTTATCGTGAAGATTTAATCGAAAACAAAAACGACTTCTATGATAACGAAGAAAGGACTCTTTGCATAACAATTATTTATTCACTTCCAGCCTCTTATTTAGAAGGCGCTAGGGCAGAAATTGACTATATGTTCTATAAGTTTGATGGCAATGATGCGGTAAACATTTATACCAAATCAACATCAGTCATTGCAAAAGGAACAAATAAGGTTGAATTTACTATATATGGTAGAGAGTCCGTGCCGGTAGACGAGGTTGGATATAACATTATGTATAATGTTGCAAAGGGTAAGTCTTATGCACTTGAACTTAACGTATCAGGATTCACTGACGAAGAAATCATCTTTGAGTCAACAAATGTAAATGTTGCAAGTATCGAAAACAGAGGTGGTGTATATTACTTAATAATATCTGATGTCAATATACCTTATGCAAATGCTGAGTATTATGTTGTATCAATAGCATCTTATGGAAAGAAAACGACGGGCAGTATTGTTTATACAAGTGTTAAATATTGTGTTAAACTCTGCATTTACGAACTTTTAATAGAAAACGAGTTATTTGATGAAGACACTTTGTCGTTTAGGTTATTAGAAAATATTGATGTTAGAGAAACTATATCTGGACTTTTGCAAATAGAGTATCAAAGCACTGTTATTAGAGATAACTTTATCAAATCATTTAAGGAAAATTCTAGTTTCTTTATTGTAAACAACAACAGCAAAATGGTTTTTGGTGAAGCAAATACTGTTGGAACAGATTACGAAATAAATGGTTATAAGTTTAAACCAACAACATTAACGGAAAAAGCAGATTATCAATTAGGTGTCACATACGAATATGCTTATGTTAATGGAACGCCAACTTGCAACAAAACTTTATTTACAGACCACACAGTTTACAGAGGAACAATATTATTTAACATAAGAGTATACTTTAATTCTAGCGAAAAGATGCCTCTTCCAATTTCTAATGTGGAAGAATTGTATCAAGTGCAGGACGATGAATATTATAGACTTGTATCCGACATAGTAATAAATTCAGAAGATTTTAGGCCACTAGATAAAACTCCAAAATCTTTTGATGGAAATGGATATAAGATTATTATAAAGGGCACCTCGCTTGGTGTTAATTTATCAGATATAGACCAATATGGGCTGTTTAAAGAAATTAAGCAGGGCGCTGTGGTTAAAAACTTAAAAGTTGTTTTAAATAATCAATTAACACTTAGAATAGAAAACCACAATGTGTCAAATGCGCTTATTGGTATAATATGTGCAACGAATAACGGAAGCATTACAAACTGCGAAGTAATAAGTGAAAATAATTTTGTTGTAAACCTTATTACGAGTAGTTTGAATATGGAAAATTCTTACTTTGGAGGTATTGTTGCATTAAATAATGGATTTATTACAAATTCTAGAATGCTTGCAAACATTACCGTTTCGGGAGCATCTGTTGGTGGATTTGTTGCAAATAACAATGGTAAGATTTCTAGTTCTTATATAAAAAATGTAAAAATAGCAAACAAGAGTGGTAGCACAAATGAGAACATAGTCACGGGTGGATTTGTATGCAACAACTACGGCGAGATATCAATGAGTTATATAGAAGGGAAGCAATCAACAAATTATATCTTCTGTACATATAACGAAGGTGATTATAGTTTGCAATCCAAAATTATTGATACCTCATCAGCATCTGCTGGTTTTGTATATAACAACTATGGTGTGGTTTTAGATTCTTATTCAAACATTCCAATTTCTTCTTCAT
>JAGCEE010000254.1 GCA_017650795.1 Clostridia bacterium
AACATTTTTTTTTAATTATTTACATATATTTTTATTTTTTGCACAAAGTAAAAATATAAAGGAGGAAAGTATGCAAAAATTAAATCCTGGCGATTTGGCACCAAGAGCAGGCAGATATTCTGTTTGCGATAAAAATGGCAGAAGAATGGCTAGTGTTGAAATGCAACAAGGCGACCATTTGCCACCAACGCAATCTAGCGAGTATTACTACGAATTTGAAAGATAGACCACAATAAAGAGCCATATACTAAAAATATATGGCTCTTTATTATTTATCAATTAAACAAAAAATTCATACAATATGTTTGTATGAATTTTTTATTTTTTTTTTACGCGGCTATATAATTTTGTGTTCCAAACACTACGCCCATACCATTTGGAAGATACATATACATGTTTTTATTTCCCTTAGCAAATGTATCAGTTGTTAATGTGTTGGTATTTTGTGGGTTTATTATCCATCCATCCGTACCCGCAAATCCAAATGCACCATTATCAACCTGAGCACCTATTGCCTGAGCAAGAATTTGTTCTGCTTGGCTTTGAGTTAAAAGGTTAAGAGCAACCATAATTGAGAAGTAAATATTTATATCCTTTTTATCTAAATCCATTTTTTTGTTAACTGCCAAGCTATATATTGCATTTGCCTCATCTTGTGTTAAATATTCTGCCAAAACAATATTATTTAAAACTGCACTCAATTCTTGTTTTGCATAGTTCATTGTACAAACTATTGCATAGTTTAGTAATAAACCAGCCTCAATCTCACTTAACCAACTTTGAGCTACTAAGAAGTCAAGTACTTGTCTCATATAGCTTTGCGATACTGATTGATTTGTGCCCATAATGGCATTATACATATTTTCGGCATCGATAGCATCAAGGAATCCCTTATCCACTAAATCATTCAAGCAGTAATCTAATCCAACGGAAGATATATCCATGTCTATATCTATATTTTGAGCATTGCTGTAAACCCTACTAGCTTGTTGCTCTGTCATTAGTGACGCTAAGACCATATTGTTTAAAATAGTATTTAACTTTCCGTACAAAACATCTAAATCATATTCGCAATCTATACTTTCAAATTGTCCACTGATTTTTTGATTTGTTATTCCTTGCACTTCGGCAGATTTGTAAACAGCAATAATATTTATCTTGTTTCCACTTCCAGCCTCGTCAAGAATTGTCTTAGATTGTTGTTTGAACAAAACATCAAGGGATTTAATAAGTGTTGCCAGTTCGGTTGCTTGATAGGTTTGGAACCAGCCCTCACTTCCTGCAACCCAAGATTCTAGTATTGAATTTTTTGTAATGACTTTTGAAATTGTACCACCAGAGCCATCGTTATTATGTCCGGTATGGTCACAAATCATTACAGGACCACCAGCACCAATCAAAATGCTATCTTCTATGAATAATGTTCCACCCCAGTTGTAAATAAGAGTGTTATATGAATCAAAAGCTGTACAACTTTTAACTTTCATATAAATATCATCTTGGTCATAATTCAAGTTTCTTACGCCTTCGTTTTGGAACAACGCAATAAACCAACATTGACTGCATAAATTATATGCCTCTAAAATGCTGTTTTCTTTTTTGAAGGATATAATACCACCACTTGCAATAGTATTTTCGGTCTTTTTTGCATTACCAAACATTGCAATATTGTTTAAAACGTATTTTGCAATCAAACTACCATTGCCACTACTATTTCCTGCAAAATTAAATAATGTTGTATGAACAGTAATTGCTTCGTCTTCTACAGATACGCTTTGGTTTCTTTCTCTAACTACCATCGGAATATTCTGAGCAGATAGAGTAAAGTAATTTCCTTCAAATCTAAATGTGCTACCATCGCTAACTGTATGCCAATAAATCATACCAAGTTCATCTTGAGAACTATCTTTTAATGAACCAAGAACCCTATCGTAATCCGAAGCTCCTAAAACCTCTTCTGATTTCCAGAAATGTCTTTCTGGAATATCTTCTTTTTCTATTAAAATATTATTATGCATAATAACAGCATTAACATTTAAATCAAGATCTATTCCATTTGCTGTTTTTATGTCTGTCCATTTCCCGCCAAGGTTTGCATTATCAATTACTGACAAATCTGCTGCGTTATAGATATTATATCCATCAATTACATCAAATTCGAATACGATAGGTGTGCTGTTTAAAGCAAGTTTTGGAACAACGCTTATTTTAAATGATTCTCCAACGGCTAGTTCTGTAAAATCTAATGTGTGATAATAAGTATCAATTTTTACATAGTCTGCAAGGAGTTTATCAGAACTGTTTGTACTCTCTTTTTTAAGTTCAATATAACTATCGTTTTCATAAATATAAACGGTAAATCTTGCGTTATACTCTGTTATTACATCTGAATCGTTGTCTTTATATATTGTTAGCATTGGCGAGAATACAAAATCATTATCATCACCAACCACGTACTTATTTCCAATAACTTTAAAACCCTTATTGGCACTTGAACCAGTGGCAGTATATTCGTTTTGCGATTGAGAGTTGGTTTCGTACAAAGAAACAAATGTTGGTTTGTCAAATCCAAGCACTTCAAAGTTTTCCGCTCTTTCGTTAACTACTATTGTCTTATATAGTTTAATATCAAAGTCTGTGGTTTGCCCCAGTGTTTTTGACTTGTCCAACAAATACTCTACCGAAAGATTATCTTCCAATTCATATTCGTCGTTTTTAATACTTATAGTAAGTAGATTGTTTGCAACTACTTCATTTGCACCACTTGCATAATATAATGTTAGTGTTATTCCGGTTGTGACATAATCTGCTTCTATTTCTACTTCTTGTGCATATGTTCCTGTAATTGCATAGTCTGTGACATAATCATAAACCACAACACTTGTTGATGCACTAATTTTTCCGTATGCAAGAGCATTGCTTTTGTAGAAATCATTTTGACTTGTAATGGTTAATGTTTGTTCGCCTAAAACATTGTTTGCGATTTCTATATCTAATTCATCACTTGTTATTGTATCAACGGCACCACTCTTATAAGTTAATGTCAATGAAATGCCTGATTTGTCATAACTTCTTCCATATGCAAGCTTATTTGCATATGTACCAGAAATTACTGTTTGCGTTATGTAATCACAAACTTCTACCTTAAATGATTTGTTAATAGTATCTGAATAATCATCGCCATTTTTATCTACCCCGTCTTCGGTATATGAAACATAAACATCATATAACCCTACTTGGTGTACATTAACGGCAGTATAATCTATATCAAGCAAGCTTGCGTAAACCTTGTCCACACCAGAAGCTCTTAAGATGTTTGCATATGCGGTTTGAGGAATTGTATATTCTTCATCTAATGCAATCTTTGTTATAAAATCTTGGCATTCTGAAATAGATATTATTCTGTCCTCAGAATAAACCAAAACAGTTAAATGCTCTGAAATTGTTGTGCCATTGTTTGAATAACTAATAGTTATTTCATACTCGCCGTCTTCATTTGTATTAAGATTTGTTAAATCAAAATCAAGTTGGCTTGCACTCACATCAACATTTTGATGGAATTTTGTATTTATGACTGCATTTGTAGTAAATTCTGAGCCGTTCTCTACTGAATTTTTGGTAAAGCTTACAAACTCCACAGGTATGTCTTTTGCAACATCAACCTCAAATACTTTTGAAACAGTTTGTCCTGCCTCAGCATAAGAAACTGATATATTATAAGTTCCAACCTCGTTTTTATTAAAGTTAGATAAATCTATATTAAATCCTTGAGTATTCTTGTTTACTGTTTTTGTATAGTTGTTTGATGCATAAGAAACCACAAAGGAAATATTATCATAGTTAAAATCAGTGCCAAATTCAACTTCTTCTTGATACCCTGCAATGTTTGCTATTTCTGTTGGAGTATCTGGAATAACATTTACGGCAAATGTTTTATTAACCGTTATGCCAGCCTGTGTATAACTAACCGTTATGGTTTGCTCCGATTCACAACCCTCGTTGGTGTTAATTTGTGAAACAGTTAAACTGTTTGCATTTATTGTTCTTGTTTCGCCAGATTTATATACAACAACTGCGCTAACATCATCGTAATTATAAATTGAATGGACCCTAGCTGTTGCCTGCAAACCACCAAGTGAATAAATACCAACAACATAATCGTTTGTCACCTCGATTTCAATAGTAACAGATAAGTATTTGTCATCGGCATATTTATACTTAACAGCAATTGTTTTTGTTCCTATTGTTGATGTATCCACAACTTCAATCTCTAAATCTTCTGCAGTGACCGTCACCTCTTCGCCAGATTCCATTTTTAAAACAGCACTAAAATTATCATAGTTGTATTCAGCGCCAACAACCACTTCGGACTCAAAACCAGTGACTTTTAAAATTTTAACAGGAAGATCTTCTCCACATGCAGAAAAAAGCATACCTGCTATTCCTAACATTAGTGATAAAAAAAACCCACAAATAATCTTTTTGGTTCTCATAAATACTCCTTATCGAATTTGTATTGTTGCCTGTAGTATATTATTTTTTGAAAAGTTTGTCAAATATTATATAACGTATATACACTTTTTGATCATTATCCTCACAAACCAACATAACATATTCTTAAATATTTTGTGCAAAAAAACAACAAAAAAACAGCAAAAAATTAGATTTTTGTTGTTTTTTTTAATAAATAAACTTATTTTAGAGTTTTTTACAATTCAAAACTTTAAAAAAAATATTTAAAAAACAAATTGCAAAATAGAACAAAAGCGCAAATTTATACAACTATTACCAAAATATCTGCCCCCGTACCTATACCACTCATTGAGGCAGGCTTTACATATATAAAAAATGAATACATCTTATGCTCCATCTCGCCATTTTTGTTTATTGATAGTTTTTCACGGCAAATAAGCGTGCCTCTTTCGTCCAAAGATATAATGCTATCTTCTATAAGTTTTTCATTACTAACGGTATATGTAATACTCTCCAAGTTTGAACCTTCTATCTCGCCCGTATCATATTCAATTTTAGGAATAAGGTTAAGTGGCAGGTACCTATTATTATTGGCATCTAAAAGCGAGCATGAAATAAAATTAACCCTTAGAGTGTATTTTGGATTTTTTGTTGTTAGATCTATTACAGGTTCCGAAAGCGTGAACATGTTTTCATTTTCGGCCTCAACGCTCATTTGAATGGATTTGATATACTTAACCTCATCATATACCTTAACCCTCATGCCAAAAAAGCCTATAACTACGATAGACGCAACATATACAATAAATATGATAAGCATTGTAGATTTTTTCATTCTATTTTTCCTTATAATATAGTTTTATTCGTGTCAAAAATAAGTATTGTCTTATTATAAAAACTGCCAATGACAAAAATAACAGTTTAATAAATACCGCCGATATATTTTCAGACATTAAAAACAGGCAAACCAATGCAACCACAATGGACATTGCAAATGCAAATATTGTGCTTTTTGTCTCGTTTGGATTTTTTTGCGACTCACCCGTAGTTTGATACAACCTATTTTGTGGGTTCATAATATCTAGCTCTGCGCTCCAAAAAAGATGAGCATAATAGAGCAATATTAAAGAAACAATTAAAAGAATTGTAGAAACCGTTCCAATATTTGCAAACATGTTGATAAGAACACATGAGGCAATAATGGATGCCGAGCATATTAGCGAATTTAATATAAACTTTCCAGAAAGTGGTACTCTGTATGGAACTGGATTTATCTTATTTAAGTATGCCGAATTTCCCTCTTTGCTATATATACTTGCGATAATAACATTGGATGATAACGTCATAAGCATAATAATAAGTACATTAAAGGCAACCATCATATAGTTACCAAGCATTCTAGTGTCCATTGCACCAATAATTTTGTTTTGTAGTAATATTGCTATTGGTGTAATTATAGCAACTGCAAGAACGCTATATAGTATATTAGAGGTTCTAAAAATTATTTTTGCATTTTTAAAACTTGCAGAAGAAAAGGGCGAAAACTTAATATTTCTTTTCCTTTTAATCCTATCTTTTTTCTTATACTCAAACGGATTACTTGCCATTTTTAAGAATAGTGGCTTAGACAAAAGCACTACCAATAATAATGATGCGAGTATAATGCCCAAAATACAGCCAAAAGTTATTAAATTATTTAATGAAAATGGTGTAAATACGAATGCGCCATAGCTCATGCCGGTCAATAATTGCAAGGCATTGTCAAGAGGCACAACACTAAGTGCAAAACTTTCCAAAAAGTCCTGAATAACCCAATATATTCTTCCCCAATCTCTAACGATATCTATATCAGAAGGAATTAAACTAATAACTATTATCACTCCATAAACAACAAGCGCTATAACCGCAGTAAGAATGATAAATTCCAAAAATTTATGTTTTTTTAATATTATGGTAAACCACATCGCAGGAATAGATAATAGTCCACAAATACTAACCATAAATAACGTCACGAATATTAGTGAAAGTATTGCCCATAAATAAAATATTAAAGATATATTCATGATAAGTCCATAAGCAAAAAAGAAAGGTAAAATATATGTGATATTTTTTATTAGCTCATACAAATAACATACTATAAGTTTTGAAGTAAAAATAGTTCCATTTCCAACAGGCATGGTTAATAACACTTGATTATCTTTTGCAAAATATAGAGTTTTTGTGACATTAACTAGGCAAGATAAAAATGAGAGCACAAATATAATTGTCATTAGTATTAAGTAAACTCTAAAATTTAATATTTGCAAAAATGAGAACAATCCAAGGACAATAACAACTTTAAACAATAAGAATATTCCAGCAGTAATGCCAATAAAAATTAAAATAGAATAAACTATTTTAAAAAATGTTTTTTTCCTATTTCTTAAATATGATGTATCGAGCTTGTCTTTTAATTGCATTAAAACCAATGGTCTTAGCATTGCAAAGAAAAAACTAATTCTTGCCCAAATACTATCTTTTTTTATGGTTTTTTCCATTTTTTGCTCCATTTTTTGTTTTTGGCGAAATTTTTTTAAGATTTAAACAATAATCAATTTTCGCTTGTTAGTTTGTAATTTTCTCCATTTATTGTTCGCATATAGAAGTTTTCTAGTGTTTCTCCACTATCTTCTATTTCTTTAACCGTTTTTGTTAAAAGTATGTGACCTTTTTTGATGATTGCAATTTTATCACATATTCTTTCTACAACGTCTATTATGTGGCTAGAGAAGAATACGATGTTTCCTTCTCTTGCTCTTTCTTTCATACATTCTTTTACTTGGAATATACTATTGGGGTCAAGACCGGTTAATGGCTCGTCCAAAATCCATACTTTTGGGTCATGAACAAGTGCTGCCATAATGGCTATTTTTTGTTTCATACCATGAGAGTATGTTTTCATTTGATTATCAAAAGCACCCTCTAATTCAAAACGCTTTACATAACGGTCTATGCGATTGTTTCTATCTTCTAAGCTAACCGAATAAAGGTCGGCAATGTAGTTTATATATTCCCTACCTGTTAGTTTTTCGTAAAGTGCATAGTGGTCAGGAACAAAACCTATGTTTCGTCTTGCTTCTATACCTTGGGTTTCGGCATCATATCCACAAACTTCTATTTCTCCACTTGTAATTGGTTGAATACCAACAACAGTTTTGATTATCGTGGATTTTCCTGCACCATTTGGCCCCAAAAAGCCAAATATCTCACCCCCGTTTACCTCCAAATTGGCATCTTCTACGGCAAACACATCACTTGTTCCATACTTTTTAGAAAAGTGTCTTAAAATAAGTTTGTTGCCATTTTGTGGATTTACTGGTTCCATAATACTCCTCCCATTCATTTTTGCCATTAAGGCTATTTCGTCTTGCCTAATTTTTCTTTTACGATTTCTTATATCTTCTAATCCCCATGCAATTTCATAACCTTGTGCATAAACAAACCAAACACCAAGCCCCAACACCACATATGCCAAAAAGAACAAAATTTGGTATACCGGATAAAAGGTCATGTCTATTCGCCCGACATGAACAACCGCCGTTATGTTTCGCAAATTTTCTGCCCACTGCCCTAGTTTTTCGGCAATAAAATCACTATTTACAAAGAAGAAGTCGGTGGTTCTTTCTACGGCACCAATATTAAATAGACCCGTGAATGCCGAGTTTATTACTATAACGGTCACAAAATAAGCAGCAAAACCAATCATGGAATAAACAAATTGTTTAAATTTTGGTCTTTGGAACATTCCCAGTGAAACAAACAATATTGGCATAAAGAATGCAATATAGTGGTTTACATAAAAGTTTACTATAGATTGGCTTATAATATTGCTTGTTGCCGTATAGTTTGGAATCATCATGGCAAAAAATGCACCAATAACATTTATAAAATATGTAAAGTAAAAAAACCTTTTCATATTAAATATTAAAACTATTGGCATTATGTACATTGCAGTATTACAAAGGTGAAGTGGCCACAAGGTTAAATCGGCAAAATCTACAAACTTTTTTGTGAACGAATATGTTAAAAGAGTTCCAAGGCAAATCATTAAAAGGTAGAATCTTTTTTCCTTATATTCTTTATTTTTTAAAGAAAAATGAATAATAAATGGCAAGATTATTCCAATGTAGATGAGTATTCTGTGAGGAATTTCAAAACTCTTTACCTTATACACCTGATTAACATGACCAAATATTGCCTGCAAAGTATATGATGGCATTGTGCTAATAAATATTGCAAGTATTGCAAAAATACCAAACCAATATTTTTTAAAAAATTTAGTAGTAGCACCCCAAACTCTTAAAAAAAATCTACCAAGTTTTGTTAAAACAGTCTTTATTTTGTTTTTTGGAAGTTCTTTTTTGTATAACAGAGCATCATCTAAAACATCTTGCGTGCTAGCATCAATTTGCCCTGCTTGATATTTTATTGGGCTTATTAGCATTAAAACTACATAAAATAGTGCCAATCCAATTTCTAGTGCAAAAATTACTCCTCTAAATGAAATTGCATTTGCTCCCGAAATGCCTAGTATTGAAGTAAAATGAAAGTTTAAAAACAATATGTTTGCAAGCACAACTGGAAAGCAAATAAACTTTATATATTTGTTTAATCGTTTTATGTTAAAAAAGGCATATGTGCAAATGAGCAGATTTGAAGCATAAGTAAACCAAACAAGTATTACTGCAAAAAAGTTTTGTGCTTTGTTATCAAAAATGCCTTCTAATTTAAATGTATAACTAACAAGGTCTTCGCCCGACATATATCTATATATAAATAGCGAGGCAAAAACAAGCGACAAGATTATAAAAAATTTGCGCCTAAAATTTGGATGTTTTAAAATAACAAACACTCCAAATGTGAACGCAACCATACCAAATGCAATGGCAAGTAAATAATAAAACAATGTTTCCATTAAAACATTTCCTCTAATATAGAATGTGCAACTATTTTTATATTATCTTATTTTTTATAAAAAGACAAATAATTACACAAAAAAATATAATAGCATATTAAGCCCTCGCATTCGCTTCTGTTATTCTTGCTTGCCCGAACAAAAAAAACAAGCCATAACAACTTAAGGTTTGTTTTTTGTTTGTAAATACAATTTTTTTCATAATAACATAAATATTATAATATTTTGTTAACTTGTTGTTTTTTATGTCAATTAGATTTGAGGTTCTGATACACTCCAATTTGGAGTAATATAATTATCGTCATCAATATAATTCCACCTACTACTCCAACCTGCTGGCTTCGATGCTGAACCGCAATCAATTACAAGGCTTGCAGGACAACCACCGAAAGGAAGGGATTCCTCAGTACCACCATAAATACCAGTAACGCTAGATGGAATATAAACATATTCTAAGCTTTGACACTCCATAAAAGCGCAAATCCCAATAGAACCCACACCACTACGGAGAATAACATAAACTAAATCAGTGCAACATTCAAACAAATTCTCACTCACTGTCGATACGCCACCCGGAATAACAACTGATGTTAAAGCCGAACATCCATAAAAAGCATAACTATACATAGTGTTTATGGTATTTTCAAAAAATATTGTTGTAAGTGCAGAGCAAGTTTCAAAAGCATTTTCTTCTATCATAGTACAACCATACGGCAAGAACACAGATGCCAAACTAGTGCACCCATCACACAAACTATATCCAGCACTATCGCTTGTAGGGAAAGAAACGGCTAACAAAGCTGTAGGGAAACAAGACCCACTAACACTTTCTGACCAACCAACATAATCTGTTTGAGAAGGCAAAACTATGTACCTAACAGAACTATTCCACGTTGTTGGAGACATTTTTTTGTTATCGTAATCTGGATGGTCTATTAAATTACTAGACCCAACCTTAGTAAATACTTTTTGATTTGCTGATGTTGTTGTATAATTTGGAACATAGTTTTCTATGTTTAAATTAACATTAAAATTAAATACAACTTGTTGGTCTGGTATTGCATTCATGCGCAGGTACATTCGTATTACTTCTCTGCCGGGTGCGTCAGTTCCGGAATTAAAGACACCATTAGAATTAACATCTGTGGCACATGGAACCATTTTATAAAACTCATATTCAATATCTATGACATTTCCAGAACCATATGTATGATGACCGTATAAAATATCACTATAAAGTACACAGCCATATTCTGGGTCGCTAGAATTTGTGTTTTTGTCAATAGTGCCATCTCCACCATTGTTTGCGTCCTTCCAAAAATATACACCCAATTCTTGATCAAATGAATGGTTTTCTATCACTACAATTATCTGAATAACGGACTCGGCATAAATGCTCTTATATACTTCGTCTTCGTTCATTGAGAAGGTTCCTAAACCAATCGTGCCTGAACCATTTCTTTTTTCTATTGGTGTTCCAAGCCTGTTTGTTGATGGGCTTGCAGGATTATAACTACCTTGATATGCGGAAATTTTAACTTCTGGACATGCACTATTAACTGTGATTGTTCCTGTGATTGTACTAGTAGATGATGCAGCTGCATAAATACCAATGCCAAGAACAGCAACGCACAAAACTATAAGAATTAAACCAACACCAAGTTTTATTTTGTTCATTTGTTAAAACGGCTCCTTTTTAATGGTAATCAAATATTCAAACTAATAAAACGAAGAATAAACTTTTTGTGTTATTATATAACACACAACATTCCTGTATAAAAATATTTTTGCACTTTAAGTATTAAAAGTCAAACAATTTCAGTCTGTTAATAATATATTTATTATTAGTTATATGTTGTTTACTTATACAACCCTGTTTTAAGTTAAGTAAACAAAGCCACAAATAATTACAAAATGATTGCAAGTAAAATAAGGACGGCTATTATGCTTGCCGTGATTATTATTAAAGTATTTAACTGTTGCTTATCTAATTTGGTTGTGTCATCTGGCTGTGTTTGCCTTGTGTTTTCTGCATTATTATTTAAAATGCTGTTTTGTTTAACATTATTGCTTTTGCCACTCTTTTTTTGTAGTCTTGCCAATTTTTTTTGCTCAAAAATCCTTTTTAATTCCAGAATAACAAGTTTATACCAAGGCTCTGCATCTTTTTGTTTTTTTTGTTTTGTAGTTTTTTGTTTGGTTTTGTTTA
>JAGCEE010000255.1 GCA_017650795.1 Clostridia bacterium
CTGATTATTTCTAGTGCCGTTTTTGCACATTTTTTTTCTGCCTCGGCCTTATTATGACCACTAGCCGATGCAATAACCTTTCCGTTTACTACGAGTGAAATAAAAAACAATAAATGATGTGCCGGCCCCTCGGTTTTATCTAGTATATATTCAAAACTAAGTTTATTTTTTTGTGCATATTCTTGAAATTGTGATTTTTCGTCTTTTTCATCTTCTATTTTAAAATTTAAATGATTTTTTATAAATTTTTCACATTCATCTAAGCCTGCTTCTAGGTATATACATGCAACCAAACTTTCAAACACATCACCCTTTATTGCTTTTGTCACTTCTGGGCAACTTTTTCCTAGTCTTACATATTTTTGTAAATTTAAGTTGTCAAATGCAACAGCAAATGATTCTTCACTTACAATGTTGGAACGAAGCCTTGTTAGCGCAGATTCATTTAAACTATTGTTTTTATAAAGGATTGAAGCAACTAAATAATTTAAAATAGAATCTCCCAAAAACTCCAATCGTTCGTAATTATTCTTTGAATATGACCTATGAGTAAATGCTTTAACTAGCATACTTTCATTTTTAAACTCATATCCACCAATGTTATACATTTTCTACCTCACAAATATCTGGCATATTTAAAACAGCATCGGATATTTTGCCATTTATGTTTGCATTTGTATAGCTCTTTGCTAAATTTATGGCTGCCAATATTGTATCTGCTTTACTAGAACCATGTGATTTAATAATTGTTTTATTACAGCCAAGAAGTGGTGAGCCACCATATTTGTTATAATCCATTTTTGTTTTTAATTTTTTTAATGAACTCATCGCAAGAATTGCTCCAAGTTTTGCTTTAAAGCTAGATTTAAATGCCGTCTTTAACTCTTTCATAACAAACGATGCCGCACCCTCTATTGATTTTATTAACACATTGCCCGTAAATCCATCACAAACAAGAACATCATAGTCGCCAGACAATGTATCACGAGCTTCCATATTACCAATAAAATTTATAGGTAATTTTTGCATTAGTTTGTATGTTTCTTTGGTAAGCTCATTTCCTTTTGTATCTTCTGTTCCAACATTTACAAGTGCAACTCTTGGATTTTGTATTCCAAAAAGTTCTTTGCAATATATGCTTCCCATTATTGCAAAATGACATAGATTGATTGGCTTGCAATCCACATTTGCCCCACTGTCTATAATTAACACATTTGTGCCTTTTTTTGTTGGAAGTACAGGACAAAGAGATGGCCTAGAAACACCTTTAATTCTACCAATTTTTAAAAATCCACCAGCAAGTATGGCACCTGTTGAGCCTGTTGAAATAAGCGCATCTATGCTCTCATCATTTTTTAACATATCAAACGAAACAACAAGTGAACTATTCTTTTTTTGCCTAATTGCGACTGTTGGCGATTCTTCACATGAAATTACTTCGGGTGCATCTATTATTTGAACATCAGAAAAATCATATTTTTTTTCATTTATGTATTTTGTTATCTCACTTAAATTACCAACAATAACAAATTGAGTTTGGCTGTCTTTTTTCCTTGATAATGCCACTCCATCAATAACTGCATATGGGCTATTATCACCACCCATTGCGTCCAAAATAATTTTCATAAAATACTCCGTTTAGTATTTTATACTAAAAACCATAAAATTGCAACAAAAAGATTAGATTTAAATTATGCATACAATAATACCCATCACAAAAAAATCCCACAAAACAAATTGTAGGATTTTTTAACATTTTTATTGATTGTTTTATTTTTGATGCTAGATTATGTTTGCCTTATAAATCACCAACAATATTGTCAGCAAGCGCAGACCAATATGTGCTAGTTTTGTAGGCTTCTAACATTGTGCTTGGAACATGTATTACTATGTCTGAATTATAGAAATTTGATTGATAATTCGCAGTATATTGATTTGTGCTTAATTTTACCACCGATGATGTATTATACAAATATAATTGCCTTAAACTATAAGCATACTGTACAACCCCATCTCCCAATGTCGTAAGACTTGAAGGTAATTTTAATGTTGTTAAATTCTCACAGTGTTGGAATGCTTTATAACCAATAGTCGTAAGTGATGTAAAACCACTTAAATCAAATACTCCATCTGTATTGCTGTTTATTCTTTTTAGTAATGTACTATCCTGGAACGCATCACCAGCAATAATATGAATAGATGATGGGTTATTTATAGTAATTGAATTAAGTAATGCACTACCAAAGCCATAACCCGTTGTTGCTGTTCCAACTCCTCCAAGGTTGTATATTGCCTTGCTGCCCGTTCCACCAATGGTTGGATTTCTATTAAAATCATAAGGACAGCATAGGGCTGAAATATACTGTGATGTTACATCGTAAAGCACTCCATCTATTACGCCATACTTTGTGTTGCCTGCTTCTACATTATACATTTGTATATATTTTGCATTTGGCAAAGTAAACCTTCTCATGTCGGTAACGGTGGCAGGAATTGTATACACTGTGTTTTTGCTACCATCTGGGTAAAACTCTAGATAATTTGGAACATTGTAATCCGGGCTTGAGCTATCTGATGATTTCCTTTTATACACACATCCATCATTGTTATATGACATATACCTTGTATCATCTATGTCAAGCGTAAATCTTTCTATGTTTGTGCAATCAAATGGCGAATTTGAAGTTCCACCAAACTTAAATGATTTTGAAATATGGAACTCTCCTTCTAGGCTTGTATTATAGAATGCCGAATTGCCAAAAGTTATACTACTTGAGCTATCAAATATTGCCTTTTTTAGATTTATACATTCATAAAATGCTTCTGCATCAATAGTTCTTAATAAAGTAGGAAATACAACACTAACAATGTTTGAACACCATCTAAATGCTCTTGAATTAATATTTTTAAGGCCACTTCCGAAATTAAGAAATATTAAATTAACACAATTTTCAAAGCAATTTGATTGAATATTATAGTTGCTGCTTGTTTTATTTGTACCATTAGGTATAACTATTGATTTTAAACTCGTACAGTCCTTAAATACACTATTTGACAACGAACCACTACGGCCGCACAGTATTATTGATTGCAAAGAAGAACATCCCTCAAATGCGCTCCTATCTATCGATATTTCAGCAGTAAAACCCACAGCCTTTAAACTAGTACAATTTTTAAAGCAATAGCTATCTGTTTGCAAACCAACACCCGTAAAAACGATATGAGTCACACTAGTATTGCTAACATAATCATTGCTATTTAAACCACCAACTCTTTTACAAAAACAGTGTCCATTTTCTACGGTTCCCACACTCTTATATGGTGTTCTAACAAAGCCCGAATTTGCTATTATATCGTCAGAAATAATTAGTTCATCTGGCTCATATTCCTCGATATTTAGATATATTGGTATATTTGCTTTTTTTGTTGCCCCTTCAAGTTTTAAAATACGCACATAAATTGTTAAATATGCAACGCCCTCCTCGTAATAAGGATTATCCATCATGCCAACAGCGGATACATGATTATAAAACTCGTATTCATAATCAACAGCATTAACTATTGTTCCTAGGTTATATTGCTTGTGACCATATAGTATATCACTCATTTCTATTGTGCCACTGCCACTCTGTCTTGTCTCTATTTTTGCCTTTTTAGGAACTGCATTTAACACAAACCCATCCTCACCTGCATGTAATTCATTTGTGTCCTGTTTATTCCAAAAATATGCTCCTAGCTCTTTTGTTGATGAGTTATTTTTTATTTTAATTTTTATCTCTTTAAATTCAACATCATAAATCGTTTTTGCACCTGTTGTGTCAAAATTTAATGCACCATAGTTTAGTACTAATTTACCAGAGTTTATATTTCCGCTTTCTATCAAAATATCTGTTTCATTTACAACTTGATAAACCGTTATCTCTACACCTGAATACGACGAATTGATAGTAATAGTACCCATTATTGGCTCTTCTGGATCTTCAGGTTCAGTTGGATCATCAGGATCTTCTGGAGTTTCAGGCTCAGCTGGCTCTTCTGGCTCTTCCGGTTTGGTTGGGTCTTCCGGCACCTCAGGATCTTCAGGATCTTCGGGATCTGTTGGATCAACCGGCCCCACTGGATCTGTTGGGTCTTCTGGTTCAGTTGGATCTTCAGGTTCAACTGGCGTTTCAGGCTCTGTAGGATTGACAGGATTATCTGGATCAACTGGGTTAATTGGCACAACCGGAATATCCTCATCATCATATGGATCAATAGGTACAATTATAGATCCACCACCTGGTGATGATTGTCGACTTGTATCATTAGTAGTTTTACCATCAAAAATAATACCAATGCCAATAAACATTAGACACAAAACAACAGGTATTAAGCCAAGAATGACGGGAATTCTTCTCATTTATATATATATATCCTTACTTAGTATTTAATCTTTTTTACCAGCATCATTCACAATA
>JAGCEE010000256.1 GCA_017650795.1 Clostridia bacterium
AAGTAGCTCTTTTGGGGGTTTTGTTTGTTCAATATCTATCGGTTTTATATTTTCATCAATCATAGATAATATAAATGCCCTAAATTTGCCTTGCTTACCCTCGCTTATTATGTCTTCTGCAAGTGATGAAGAATGAGCAAATTTTTTTTCTAAAATCATAGGAAGAAGTCCATGATGTTCAAGAATGGTTGGAAAAAGCTCACGGCACAGATATGCCATTTTTTCGCTATAATGTTTTTTTATGTATTTTAAATCTGCATTTTCCATTTTTTATCCTATTTATTTTTGTAAATCTATTGTATTTATTTTTAACCTTTTTAAAATTGCCGAGGCTTCTGGATGTCGAGCTAATGCGTCATTACCAATATAAGATAATTCTGGCAGTTTTAAGCTTTTTAAAGATTCATTTTTATATAGAAAATTACTTTTAACAGTTTTTAATTTTGGCAAAACTAATCTTTTTAAACGGTTATTCATATACAAAAAACCATCATCTACAATTTCCAAGTTTGGCAATTCTAATTTTGTAAGGTAACTATTATGAAATAGAAAGTATTTGCCGGCCACTTTTAATAATGGCAAATTTAATTCTTTAAGTGCAAAATTACAATCCATAAAACCATCATCTACTGAAATTAATTCCGGCAAATTAACATATTCTATAATTTCATTTCTTGACAAAAAGCTTTCTCCTGTTTTAGTTAATAATGGTAATTCTATTCTTTTTAAAGTTTCATTAAAACATAAAAATGCCGACTCAACACTTTCTAGTTTTGGTGCATAAACTTCTTGCAGTTCACCGCCCCTGCCAACAAAATATTTTCCTATGGTGGTCACATTCGGCAAAATTAATCTTTTTAGCGACTTATTTGCACCTAGAACATTATTTGCAATAGTCTTTACTGATGGTATGTTTATTTCTTCTAATGCTATATTAGCGTATAAAAAGTCGTCGACAAGAGTAACAATATTTCTATTGTCATATTTTATTATTTCATTTTGTTTATTTAATGTGATTAAAACATCTTCGCCGTCTTTTACTTTAAAGCGTACAACCCTGTTTTTATCTTCATCTGTCTCAATTGAAATACTTAATATTTTACCAATGCTTTGAATAAATGAATCATGTTTGTCTGCCGTTTTAATGGATTGGCTCTTTTTTGCCATATCCACAACAAAATAATCCATTACAATATACCTTGCTGGGTCTAATTGTTTTGGAGTGCCATTATTTATTATTACATTATTTTCGCAATAATAAGTATTATCAATCTCTTGATTATATCTATAAAACTTTCCATCTCCAGCTAAAACATAGTTATTTAATTCAAAACTAATCGGACCCATATCTACAATATCAATATTGTATGTTTCAGAAAACGCACTACTTAATCCAGGAATAATATTATCTAAATCATTGGAAAATGTTGCATCTGGATTTGCAACAGTATGATTGTATCTATTTTTTATACTTAGCCAACTGCTTCTTTCTTTTGAAAACTGAATACTTATTACGCTTGTGCCGTATTCATCTTGCCTCTCTGGATTTTTAAAATCCTTCCTTTTTATTTGGTCTACATTCTTTTTTACTGCAAACCAAACCCTACAACTATCTAGCCTTCCCCCTTTAAATGTGCAAAGTTCTTCACCTTTTGCATAGTAATGCTTAAAACTTTGAATATCTTCTTCCGTTTTACATTCTGGATACAATATATATCCAGCCTCATCAAGTAGCTCTTTTGGGGGTTTTGTTTGTTCAATATCTATCGGTTTTATATTTTCATCAATCATAGATAATATAAATGCCTTGAATTTGCCTTGCTTATCCTCGCTTATTATGTCTTCTGCAAGTGATGAAGAATGAGCAAATTTTTTTTCTAAAATCATAGGAAGAAGCCCACGATATTCAAGAATGGTTGGAAAAAGCTCACGACACAAGTGTGCCATTTGTTCGCCATAATGTTTTTTAATATATTTTAAATCTGCGTTTTCCATAATGGTTGACTAATTCCTTTAAAATCTATGTTGATTTTTTATAATATTTCTATAATCAAATATATCAAATTTCTAAACTTACAATTCAATAGATGCGCCTATTTTGCCCAAAAAACTTTCCCTCTTTGGATGTGTAAACAAAAATCTACCTGCCTCATACTCTAGTTTAGGTGCGTTTAATTCAGTGAGTGCTTTATTAAGATAACAAAAGCCTCCCCCAATTCTTTTTATTTTTGGTAAATCTAACTTTGTTAGTGATTTAGCATCGCCCATAAATCTATCTCCAGCAGATTCTAGCAATGGCAAACTTAATTCTTCAATTTTTTTACTGTCATGAAGAAAATCGGAACCAACACTTTTTAATGATGGCAAGTTTAATTCTTTTATGCCCAAATCGTAATTTAAGAAAAAATCATCAGCATGCTCAAGATTTTTGTTGTCTATTTTAATTATTCTATTATTACTGTCCAATGTAATTAAAACATCTTCGCCATCTTTTACTTTAAAACGTACAACCCTGTTTTTATTTTCATCTCTTTCAACGGTAATACTTGCAATTTCTCCAATACTCTTAGGAAAACTGTCTTTGTGTTTTGTTGTGATAGATTGACTACCTTTTGCCATATCTACAATAAAATAGTCCATTACAATATATCTTGCAGGGTCCAGTTTTTTAGGCTCGTTATTTTCTATTATTATATTGTTCTCACAATAATAAACACCATCAATCTCACAATTATATCTATATCTCTTGCCATCATTAGCAACAACATAATTATCCATTTTAAAATCTAATTTGCGCTCTAAATCGCCATATATATTAAGACCATAAGTGACAGCAAACGCATCAGATAATCCTGCCCTAATGTTTTCCAAATCGTTGCTAAATGTTGCATCTGGATTCGAAACGCGATGGTTGTATCTGTTCTTTATGCTAAGAATATTTTTTTCACCTTTTGAAAACTGAATACTGATTACACTTGTACCATATTCATCTTGTCTTAATGGACTATCAAAATCCTCTCTTTTAATTTGGTCTACATCTTTTTTTACAGCAAACCAAACTCGGCACGATTCAAGCCTTCTACCATTAAAAGTACAAATCTCTTCGCCTGATGCATAATAATGCTTAAAACTTTGAATCTCTTCTTCGGTTTTACATTCTGGATACAATATATAGCCCGCCTCATCCATCAGTTGCTCCGGAGTTTTTGTTCCTGCCGATGCAATGCTTAGCCTTTGGGAATCAGACATGGCATATATAAAAGATTTAAAACCATCTTTCTTACCACCATCGATTATGTCATCTGCTAACGAAGATGAATGTGCAAATGCTTGTTCCAATAAACCGGTAAGAAGCCCAGGAGTTTCTAGAAGGGTTGGAAAAAGCTCACGGCAAAGGTGTGCCATTTTCTCGCTATAATGCTTTTTAATATATTTTAAATCTTCGTTTTCCATTAACCATAAATCCTTTTCATGCAAATAATTTTGCCGTCATGCTTAACAACAATATACTCGGTATCCTTTAGGTCGCGGACTTCCTGTGGAGTTCTCTTTTGGGTTTCCTCAAATGCATAAGGAACACAAAACTTAGGAGAAGACATATCGAGTAATTCTTTAGAAATTAAGATTTTGTCACCAACAGATAAACCATCAATGCCATATAATTCAAAACCGAGTTTGTATTCCTTATTATTTTTACCAGTTAGAACATACATTCCATATTCTTCTATTTTTGCGACTATCAATGTTTCCATAACTTCACCTCTCTTTCTTTATTATTTATAATAATAGCATAATATTCTCGCTTTGTAAATAATAAATTTTATACCAATACCTAATTATGTGTTTTTAACACTTAAAGACTTTTGTACATTGGCCTTAGGTTATAAATAACTATTGCAAATTGAATTTAGGTATGGTATAATAAAGAAAAACGGAGATAAAAATATGGCAAGTTTAACAGATGAACAAAAAACAGAATACAAAGAGCACATTTTCTTGGCCAACTCTTTATATAACGAAGCAAAAATCGCAATTCGTGAAGGCTGTACACATATAGCAAAAACAAAACTTGAATCTGCTATGGCACATTATAAGTCCGCTGGACAAATAGTTGCCGGAAAAAGCATTGTTGGCACAAACGAAGCATTGGCTGGAATTAAAAAATGTGGTGATTTAATTGCCGCAATAGTTGAAGAATCAAGAGAAAAGTAAAATATGCCCTTATTTTTGGACATTTTGGGGAATTATTAAAATGGATAAAAAACCTATATTAAAAAACTTAAATAAATTTTCCAACATCAAACTAGCACGAGGTGTTAATTTATTAAATCTAAGCAGTGTTTCAAGGTCTCACGACGAATTAAGATACCTTGGCGTTTCTACAAAAACTTTTGGCAAAAACTGGTTTGTTTTACCAGACAAATCAAAAGCAATTTTTAAGTCGTACGATTTTAGTTCGTCACTTGGCCTAAAAAAACTAAGAATAATAAATGAGGTTTTGTGTTATCAACTTGCAAAACAAGTTGGTATGCCTTGTGCCAGATATGAACCAGCACACATACAAAACAAAGTTGGTCTTATTTCGTATAATTTTTTAAAAAAAGGCGAAACATTAAAAACACTTCATGAATTGTTAAAAGTAGACAAAGTGCTTGATTCAAATTTAAGTGATACATTAAATGCTTTGGAAATGTACGGCGACTATGGTTATAATTACAATAAAAAAGAAATACTAAAAGAACTTTTTAAGTTTATTGTTTTTGATACCATTACCATTCAATCAGACAGGCACTCAAATAATATCCATTTTATCTTTAATGAAAAAAAATCCGAAATCAAACTTGCACCAGCCTTTGATAACGAATTCGCCTTTTCCATTGATTTAATTTATAATAATTACAAAAACGATAAAAGCACACTAGAAAAAAGTATAGATGATGTTAGAAAAGATTATTCTAAGTGGGCAAAATATTTTACAATTTTAGAGGAATTAAGGTCTCCAAGAAATGCCTTTATAAATAATGTACATAACATTTGTGCAATGGCAAAGGCTGACAAAGAATTAGGAAAAGTACTAAATAATATTTTAGACAACATAAATCCAAGCGAAGCATTTAAAGTGCTAGAAAATAATGATTATAAAATATCCAAAGAATACAAAGAATTTGTAGAAACCGTTGTAAGCGAGAATGTAAAAATTATTAGGTCCGAACTTGAAAATGTAAATCAAGAAGACACAGAGTATTTTAAAGAAGAAATTATTAGATAATTTATCTTTAATTAAACAATAATTATTTCGCAAATAATACAAATAAAAATTTAAAAAAATATGGGAGATTTTAGC
>JAGCEE010000025.1 GCA_017650795.1 Clostridia bacterium
AAGATTTTGACATAAATGAAAGTGAATATATTGAAGAAAGTTTAGATGGTTATGTTAAGTATTTGTTAGATAATGATGATGAATTACCGAAAGGATATTATCAATCAAAGACAATAAAAAGGAGTAAAGAAAGTGATAAACTACAATAAAAATAAACTCATAAATCAAACATTAGATAAGTATTATGACACATTTGGTCATACCCTAGATACAGCTGACTTTGTTCCTGAAAAGTATAACAAACACATTTGTAAATATATTTTTAAGAATATGAAAAAGGCAGTTAGAAAGATAGATAAAGAAGATAGAAAGTATCAAAGGCAATTTAGAAAAAAATTACGAATTGCTAAAAAATTAAAGAAAAAACAAGAAAAAATTCTAAAAAAACCAACAAAAAACTAAAAATATTAAGGAATTTCAAGCTGATGGGCAAAACTATGATGCTAATTCTAATAAATAACAGTTAGCAAAAAATACTAATATTGGAGATTTAAAAATGGCGTTTGGAGAAACGAAAGTGTATTTTGATGGAAGTCATTACATTGCTATTCCCCATACAACAAGACCAAAAAAAATTCGTCCTAAGCGAATGGAAGAACAAATAACTGTTATTGAAAAGATGGAAGATGGCACATTGGAAAATTCTGATGTGCCTTCTGTTTTTAATATCGACAGTGAATGTGATGATAATGTAGTCAAAATTACACAAGAAATTGAAACTAATGATAAAGTCAATGAAGAAACTGAGAAAGAAAAAGTTGTGCAATTAGCACCACAAAAAACACGAAAATTAACACGCAAGGAATTGTTTAATGAACTGTATGATAAGTATATAGATTTGAGTAAATCAAAACGCAAAAAAATAATTGAAGAAGAAATGATTAGTTATTTTAGCACACCCGAATTTTGTAAAAGTTTTGTTGAAACACAATTCGAAAGAAAGCAAAGAAATTTAATTTGTCGTAGAGTTAGAATGGCTAGAAAAGCTAACCTTGCTAACTTTAACTATTTTTGCACTTTTACTTATGATAATTCAAAGCACACAGAAGAAACCTTTAAGAAAAAGTTAAAAACTTGTTTTAGAAATTTTTGTTTTAGAAACAACTGGAGATATATGGGTGTTTGGGAACGAGCTCCAGAAAGCAATCGTCTTCACTTTCATGGACTTTTTAACATACCAGATAATTCAATGCCTGGTGAATTAAAAGAAGTTAGTGATTATGATACTCGTTCACATAAAATGAGAACAACAATTCAATCAAGTTATTTCAATGAAAGATTTGGTCGTAGTGATTTCGAAGAAATAGATGAAAATGAACGACGACTCGGTCATGCACTAGCATATTTAATGAAATATATTGAAAAGACAGGAGAAAAGATTGTTTATTCAAAAGGACTACCACAATACTTCATTTCTGACATACTAGACGAAGACATAGTATGTACTATCGGACAAGAAGATAAAAAACTTCTTTTGTTTGATGATTTTATGTGTTTGGACGAAGGTTGCTTTATGGGTAAGGTTTGCCCTGAAGTAATTGAACAAATGCGTAAAAGTAATTAAATGCAAAATGCTGGCGTAAAAAATGAGGACAATGTTGGAAAGCCTCGCGCAACATGTCCCATTTTAGCCAGCATTTGTGCTTTAAACAAAAAAGTTTATTGTGCAAGATTTTAATTGCTGGCGTGTGCTTGTCTGGCGAGCGAAGCGAAGCCACTTGTATCAAGACAAGCACACGCCAGGATCTCGAATTGATTATAAAGTAAAAAATACAAAATAATTTTTATTTTAAAAATTTGCAAATATAGATACAAAATCGCTATTTATATGTTATAATAAACTGTAGTATTGTATACAGAGGAAAATTCATGTTCGAAACAATAGATAACAGGACAAAATTATTAGGTGATGACTTAAAGAAAGAGATAGAAAGTGGTTCTAAAGTAAGAATCGCTGCCTCTTGTTTTTCAATGTATGCTTTTAATGAACTTAAAAAAGAATTATCTAATATAGAAGAACTTGAGTTTATATTCACTTCACCTACTTTTACAAGTGATAACTTCTCAGATAATGTTAGGAAAGAAAAGCGTGAGTTTTTTATTCCAAAGTTAAACCGAGAAAGCAGCTTATATGGTAGTGAGTTTGAAATAAAATTAAAAAATAAAATGAGCCTAAAAGCAGTTGCTCGTGAATGTGCTGAATGGGTTCGTAACAAAGTTAAATTTAAAAGCAACATAACAAGTGGCACAATGCCAAACTTTATTGGTGTTGAAAAGAAAGACGGACAAACTATTAACTATATGCCAACAAATGGCTTTACAACAACAGATTTAGGATATAGTCAAGGTAATAATCTATTCACTGCTATTACAAAAAGTGATGTTCCAGAGCAAAGTAAATATCTTTTTAAGATGTTTGATGAGATTTGGGAAGACAAAGCAAAAGTTGAAGAAGTCACGAGTAAGGTTACCGACTTTATTGACAATGCCTATCAAGAAAATAGCCCAGAGTTTATTTACTTCTTTGTGCTTTACAATATATTTAGTGAGTTCCTGGATGATATAACCGAAGATAACATGCCAAACGAAATGACAGGGTTCAAAGATACAAAGATTTGGAATGCACTTTATGATTTTCAAAAAGATGGAGTCATCAGTATTATCAACAAACTAGAAAAACATAACGGTTGTATTCTAGCCGACAGTGTTGGTCTTGGTAAAACATTTACAGCTCTTGCAGTTATTGCCTATTATTCCCTTAGAAACAAAAGTATTTTAGTTCTTTGTCCTAAAAGACTTAGCGATAACTGGACACAATATTCTGGTAGTAGCAACGACACTACTAACATTTTTTATGAAGATAGAATTAGATATGAAGTTTTATATCATACCGATTTGGGTAGAGTTGGGACAGCGCATAATGGTAGAGATTTAAGATTGGTTAATTGGGGTAACTATGATTTAGTAGTTATTGATGAAAGCCACAATTTTAGAAACAACAACCCTGTCAAGGATAAGGAAACCAGATATGATTTTCTTGTTAATCACGTAATTAAAGAAGGCGTTAAAACGAAAGTTTTGATGCTTTCTGCAACTCCAGTAAACAACAGATACAATGACCTGAAAAATCAACTTGCACTTGCGTATAGCCAAGATTATGATGCATTTGAAAAAAGTTTAGATACCAAGAAAACCGTTGCAACTATATTTAGAGATGCACAAGCAGTTTTTAATGAATGGAGTAAAAAACCCGCAAATGAGAGAAATAATAAGGACTTAATTGACGAATTAAGTATTGATTTTAAGATTTTACTAGATAGCGTAACAATAGCAAGAAGTAGAAAAAATATAACTAAATACTACAATATAAACAGTATTGGAAAATTCCCAGACAGACTACCACCAGAGGCAGTTTCTCCAGAACTTACAACTAGAACCGATGTGCTTGGTTATAAAGAAATATATCAATCCATCAAATCCATGAATATGGCGGTTTATGGGTTGTTTGACTATGTCCTAGAGAGCCAAAAGGCTAAGTATGAAAGAAAATATGGTGTTGAAATTAAACATGGTGGACTTACGGGCAAACTGATGTCAGGAAGAAACTCTGGTATAAAGAGATTGATGACAGTAAACCTTCTAAAACGATTAGAGTCAAGCGTAGAAGCATTTAGACTTACAATGAGAGGTATGCTAGATTTAAACCTACACGAATTAAGGTCATTGGAATTATATGAGAGCGGACAATATCGTCCGGATGCTTATGTTACTAAGAAAGTGTTTAACTATGAAGCATTTGATCAGGACGAAGATGGAAGTTTGAATCTAGTTCAAACAGACAAGGGTAAGGCTGTGCAAATAGAGTTTGCGGATATCGATAGAAGATCTTGGGAATATGCAATGAAGGAAGATGTAAAAATCCTAGAAAAACTACTTGCAGAATTAGATAAGATTTCACCAGAAGATGACTTAAAACTTCAAACATTAAAACAAATTATAGATAACAAAATAAATAACCCAATAAATGAGGGGAATAAAAAAATATTAATATTTTCTGCTTTTGCAGATACAACAAATTACCTCTATGACAATTTACATAAATGGTTAAAAGACAAATATGGCATAGAAACTGCAATGATAGAGGGACGGGCAAATAAGACAACGCTAAAACATTGTCCAAAACATACAAACACAATACTTACAATGTTTAGCCCAATAAGTAAAAATAGAGATAAGGTATTTGCTTGGATACCTAAAATGATAGAAAAATACAATGATAAAAGTTTGCCATGGAGCAATAAAATAGACAAACATGAGTATGATGATTGCTTTAAAGATATTGATGTGCTCATTGCAACCGACTGCATCTCAGAAGGTCAAAACCTTCAAGATTGTGATATTTGTATTAACTATGATATACACTGGAACCCTGTTCGTATTGTTCAGAGATTTGGACGTATTGACCGTATTGGTAGCAAAAACAAGTTTATTAAACTTGTAAACTTCTGGCCTCCACTCCCACTCAACGAATATATTAACCTTACAGATAGAGTTAAAAGCAGAATGACGATTGTTGACCAAACAGCAACAGCAGATGATAACCTGCTCAATCCTGATGATCAAATGGATGACTATCGTGAAATTCAAATCAAAAAACTTCGTGAAGGCGAAAATATTGACCTTGAAGATACGAATAATGGTATTTCAATAAGTGATTTAGGATTAAATGAATTTAGAATGGATGCTGCGGAATTTATCAAAGTTTATGGCGAGCCTAGAAGAGCACCAAAAGGTATGCATGCCGTTATTCCGGCTGATCTCCCTCGAGGAATTGTTCCGGGTATTATCTTTATCTTAAAAAATATGAACGATAATGTAAATATAAACAGGCAAAATCGACTTCATCCTTATTACATTGTTTATTTAGATAATGACGGCAATTTGGTAAACAACCACCTTGAAGTTAAACAAACATTAGATATTTTAAGAGCATCTTGCAAGGGACAAAATGAGCCAATAAAAGCAGTTTATAGCATATTCAACAAAGAAACTGATGACGGACTAAAAATGGATAAATACAACGAATTATTAAACAGTTCAATAAAAAGTATAATACAAGTAAAAGAAACAAATGATTTGATTTATCTTTTTAAGCAAGGAAGCGATGTTTTGCAAGAAAAACAAATTAAGGGTCTAGATGACTTTGAGCTACTAGCATTTATTGTAGTAAAGCAGGAGGTAAAATAGAATGAATTTCGTTTTTCCAAAAGAATGTTGTGTAAATAAAAAATTAAACACAGATGAAATAATAAAACTTCTATATAAAGAGGATTTAAAAAATCTAAACCAGTTTATGAGTGGAATATATATTTCAAGTATTATAAATTCAAAAATTTGTGATTCTATAAAAAAGGGCAAAGAGATAGATGAGATATATGTAATTAGGATAATAATGAAATTCCCCGGGATTCCTTGCGAATTATTAAACCGATTAGATGATTATATAAATTTTCCAACATTGTATGTGTTGGATTATAAAGGTGCTAGAAATTATTTATTGTCAGTTAAATTAAAGAATAAAGGTAAAAATGAGGCTTTAAGAATTTTTTACACAGGCTGGGAAGTGGGCGAAACACCTACCATAGAGTTATTCACAAAAGATGTGAAAACAGTAGATGATGTATACAAAGAGTTAATTTATTGGATTGCCGATGAAACACTGGATAAATCAAAGACGATTAGAGAAATAACAAATGAAATAATTGAAAAACAAAAAATGATAAAAAATCCAGCATTTGAATTGAATTATGGTGTTCCATCGTTCGATTCCATTAAAGAAAGGTTTTGTTTATTTAAAAAAAGCAAAGATGGTTTTATTCAAAAATATTTAACTAGATTTGGTTATCATTCTTGGCAAACCGAAAGACATTTTATTAAATTTGGAAACAAAGAAGTTGCAGTATGTATTGCAACAAGAACTGCTCTCTATACAAAATTTTTAAACGAATATGCCTCTGGCATTAAGGTTAACGGAAATGAGATTAATATTGATGAATACGTACAAAGAGATGGAGATGCAATAAAAACAATGAAATTGTTATATGGCAATTATTTAAAAACACAAAAGAAGGACTATGATGTTTAATTATAACGAAAGAACAAAAATAGATAAATCTTTTAAATTGAGCGATGTCTTAAAAATCGTGAATGCGAATAAAGAGATAAAAAATGATGCTAGAGTTATTTCTGACATCAAACTTTCCCTTATACTTTCCTCTTCATCAACCAACCTAGAAACAAGCAAAAATGTAAAAGAAATATACATAATTACTATTGACCTAAAAGAAAAACGAATCCCAAATGTATTTTTAGATTTATTTGACAAACAGATAATGTTCCAAACTTTATTTAAAATATGCTATAATAATAGCGTTGTTTACAGGGCTTCATTTAAAGAATTTAATGAAGATGAAACAATGAAGATATTAAAAACATTTCAAACTGATTGGCAGGATGAACTAAAACAAGAGTTTCCTCCCACTTCAAAACTTGAAAATGTTTATAAAACAATAATATCAAACATCACTTCTTGTGGATTCAAACAAGATGAGGAATTTAAAGATTATGTTTTGCGACTAGACCAAATCAAAAAGCAAAAATCCGAAATTGACAAACTCACAAGAATGATGCTTGCAGAAAAACAACCGAACATCAAGATGGAAATGAATGATAGAATTAAATTTTTAAGAAAGGAATTACAGGCACTAAAATATGAATAGACAAGAAATAAACAAAACGGAATCACTTTATTTGATTGACACAATGTCAATTGCCGGACATGAAAGACTTAAAGAGTCTTTAATAAAAATGTTGATGCTTTTTAATCTTTTTGAATGCGTATATCTAAAAGATAAAATTAATGATACAGATAAATATGCTATCATTGATAAGTATACAATGGATGAAAGTTTAATTATAAAAGAGTTTAACTTTTTTAAGGAAAGATACTATAATAATGGTAACTTTACTAACAATTTTAAAACTTTAAATTTCGGAAAGGATTTAAAACAAAAAATAGGCAATAGCTTTATTGCGAATAATGAAAAATTATTTGCTTTAACAAGAATAGCTTATAAATTTAGAAATAATTTATATCATGGACATAAGCATATATGTGAATTAGAAAAGTATGAAACCTGTTTTGAAAACATAAATAGTTTTCTTATTAAATTTCTTAAAAATGCAAAGGAGAAAGACAATGGATAAATTAAAAATGCAAAGCGAAAATTTGGTAAACGAGCATATTGAGAAAATTGCTCAGTTGTTTCCAAACTGTGTAACAGAAGCAAAAGATGAAAGTGGCAAGATAGTAAAGCTTGTCGATTTTGACTTACTTAAACAAGAGTTATCAAATGAAATTGTTGAGGGTAACGATGAAAGGTACACTCTCAATTGGGCTGGCAAAAAACAAGCAATTCTCACAGCTAATGCCCCAATCAATGCAACACTTCGCCCTTGCAGAGAAGAAAGTGTTGATTTTGACAATACAAAAAATCTTTACATTGAGGGGGATAACCTCGATGTGTTGAAACTACTCCGAGAAACATATCTTGGAAAAGTAAAAATGATCTACATAGATCCACCATATAACACAGGTAATGACTTTGTTTATGAAGATAACTTTGCTAGCTCCACAGAAGAATACTTGCAAAATAGCAGAAGTTATGATGAACAAGGCAATAGAATGTTTCAAAACAATGATAGTAATGGTCGTTTCCATTCCGACTGGCTTTCAATGATGTATTCTAGATTAAAATTGGCTAGAGATCTATTGACAGAGGATGGAGTAATCTTTATCTCAATTGATGATAATGAGATTGAAAACCTTAGAAAAATTTGTGATGAAATATTTGGGTCGAATAATTTTGCTGCTCAGATAACTGTAAAATGTAATCCTGGTGGTAGAGATTATGGGGCTTTTGCTGTAGTTCATGATTATTTGTTAGTCTATACAAAAAATAAAGAAACTGAATTAAATATGATAGAAGAGGTTGATAAAGAATTTCCTTATTTTGATGAAATTGGTGGATTTTCTTTAATGGAATTAAGAAATAGAAATATTAAATTCAATAATTTAAATAGACCTAACTTATATTATCCATTTTATATTAATCCTTCAAATATTGATAGTAATGGGCTGTACGAAATTGATGTAAAATTTCACGAAGGGTGGATTGAATTATTCCCCCAAGAATCACAAGGAATAAAGACTGTATGGAGATGGGGAAAAGAAAAGGCGGTGTTAAATCTAAATAAAGAAATAAAAGGGAAAAAGAAGCAAGATGGAGGATTTCAAATTGTTCAGAAATATAGAAGTATTTTAAAAAGAGAAAGAACAATTTGGGATAATACAAATTATAGAAATGAAGCTGGTAGTTTGGAACTTAAAGAATTGTTTGAAGGAAAAAAATATTTTGATTATCCAAAATCTATTGAAATGATAACGAACGCTTTGAAAATTGGTTCAAATAGGGATTCCATAATTATGGACTTTTTTTCGGGGTCAGCATCTACGGCACATGCTATTTTCAAATTAAATGCGGAAGATTCGGGAAACAGAAAGTTTATATTAATTCAACTTCCTGAGCAAATTGAAGATGATAAATATTTTAATTTATGTGAAGTTGCAAAAGAAAGAATACTTAGGGCTGGCAAAAAGATAAAAGAAGATATTGAATCAAGTAAAATTGTATTCCAAGAAAAAGATAAAAGAGATTCTCAATCAAGTGAATTTAAGAACGCAATGCAAATAGCGATAGACAATGTAAAAAACAATCGTTTAGATTCAATTTATTTAGAAGAAAAGAAAGTTCCGGATATTGGCTTTAGAGTCCTTAAACTTGATTCAAGTTGTATGAAAGATGTTTACTATTCACCTGAAGAAATAAACCAATCTCTACTTGCTGGACTTGAAGATAATATAAAAGAAGATAGAACTCCTGAAGATTTGTTGTTCCAAGTTATGCTTGATATGGGTGTTATGCTTTCAAGTGAAATTAAAACATTAGATATCAAGGGCAAGAAAGTATTTAATGTAAATGATGGAAACTTAGTTTGCTGTTTTGATAAAAATCTTACAGAGACGACCGTTACAGAAATAGCAAAGATGCAACCACTTTATGCAGTATTTAGAGATAGTTCAATGGCAAGCGATACCGTGAATGTAAACTTTGATCAAATCTTTGAAACCTACTCACCTACAACAATAAGGAAGGTGTTGTGATGGAATGGGTTACATTGGTTTTAAGTATTATAGCAATTATTATTTCAGTGGTCTCTTTATGCTATAATATCAAGGAAAATAAGCGAAAATATGTTTTTAATCAATTATTGGAAATAAGGAACAAAATAATTGAGAATAGTGAAAAGTTTGAAAATAAAAATATGCTAATTTATCTACAAAATCAACTTGATAATATAAATATTAATAATCAAGAAAAAGTATCTAATGATATTCAAGCATTTTGTTTAGCTGTAGCACACTATTTTAATAATATTGTTTTATATTTGGCTATGGTAAAATCTACACCAAACAATGTCAAATATATGCAGGGTTGTGCAAACAACTCAAAGTTCCTTAATAACTTGTATTTACTTTTCATTCAGGAAAAAGATATAGACATAATTCAGAATAAGTACAACTCAATAATGAGCGGTTATATAAAACAAGAGACATTTACAAATTTATATGCACTAAAAATTAAGGTAGTCTTAGAAATAAATAATTATTTAAATGATATAATCAAAAATAACATTACTACAAATGAAGCTGTAAAATTATTATCAAATTATAATAA
>JAGCEE010000257.1 GCA_017650795.1 Clostridia bacterium
GATTTAACACTAACATCAAAGAGTAGTGGGGACAATAGTAAAGCACCAATGTGTGGAATACCTTATCATGCAGTCGAAACCTACATAAATAAGTTAATTGCACTTGGCTACAAAATTGCCATTTGTGAGCAAATGCAGCAGGCTGGGAAAGGTGTAAAACTTGTAAGGCGAGATGTTGTAAGAGTTATTACACCTGGAACAGTTATTGATGAAGGAACAATAGAAGAAAACCGTAATAATTATATTGTTTCAATATTTCAACAAGATAAAACTGCTGGTGTTTCATATTGTGAAATAACAACAGGGGAGTTTGGCATTGCTCAATTTGACGGCGATTATATTGGCGAGCTTAATGACTTCTTGGTTAGAATTAGTCCTTCGGAAATAATATGCCATAAAGAGGCAGATTTAGACGACCTAATACCCTGTGTAAAAAGTGGAATGATGCCAAAATTTTTAGATTACGACCCATATAAATTTTCTAAAACTTTCTCTACTGAAATCATGGAAAAATATTTTGGTATTCAATTTGAGAGTATTTATGAATTAAAAAACAAAAAAGAGGCTCAATTTTCGGCTGGCGCGCTTTTAGGCTATTTGGAAGAAACACAAAAAAGAGTTCTTTCTCACATAAACAGAATAAAAGTTGAAAATCAAAATGATTTTATGCATTTAGATGTAAACACGAGGCGTAATCTTGAAATTATAGAAACTCTAAAAGATAGAAGAAAAAAAGGTGCACTTTTGTCAGTTATAGATAAAACTAAAACTGCAATGGGTGCAAGGTTAATAAAAAAGTGGATACAAGAACCACTTTGTAACGAAAAAGAAATAAATTTAAGACTAGATGCTGTTGAAGAATTAGTAAAAAAACTAATATTTAGAGATAGTTTAAGAGATACATTAAATGGTTTTTCGGATATAGAACGTATTTGCGGAAGAATTGCATATGGAAACTTTACCCCAAAGGATGCAGACCTTTTAAGAAAGTCTTTGTCATATATTCCAAACTTAAAACAAACGCTTTCTAATTTTGAAACCGAAAAATTAAAAACATTTTGCAATTCGTTGCCAAATTTTGAAGGCATTACATCTTTATTGTTTAATGCATTTCGTGATGATTGTCCAGCAATACTTAGTAACGGAAATTTTATAAGAGATGGTTTTAGTAAAGAATTAGACGAACTTAGAAATGCAAAAACAAATAATCAAGAATATATTTCAAAATTAGAGCAAGAAGAAAGAAAAGCATCAGGAATTTCATCGTTAAGAATTGCTTACAACAGAGTTATTGGGTATTTTATAGAAATAGATACAAGTTTATCTGGGCTTGTACCACTAAGATACACAAGAAAGCAAACAGTTGCTAACAAAGATAGATACATTACTGAGGAATTAAAAAACTATCAAAATTTAATAGAGTCGGCAGATGAAGAATCACTAAAATTGGAAAGAATGCTATTTAATCAAATTAGAGAGCATTTATTAAAAAGTTGTATCGACTTCCAAAAATCCGCAAAAATTATTGCAGAATTAGATTGTTTGTTATCATTTGCTGATGTCGCTGTTAAAAACAATTATGTAAAACCTAAAGTTAGCTCAAGAATTTCTCATATTTTAATAGAAAATGGTAGACACCCTGTTATTGAAGATATAAACAAAAAAGAACAGTTTATACCAAATGATACACTACTAGATTGTGATAAAAATAAGATTATGATAATTACCGGCCCCAACATGGCAGGAAAAAGTACATATATGAGACAAGTTGCAACAATTACTTTGTTATCACATATTGGCTGTTTTGTGCCTGCTTCTAGGGCAGAAATATCTTTAACAGATAGAATATTTACAAGGGTTGGCGCAAGTGATGATTTAACAATAGGACAATCAACTTTTATGGTTGAAATGATGGAAGTGGCAAATATATTAAAAAATGCCACCAAAAAAAGTTTAGTTGTTTTGGATGAAATTGGTAGGGGAACATCAACTTTTGATGGTTTATCTATTGCTTGGGCAGTTATAGAAGAAATATCAAATAATATGCAATGCAAAACCATGTTCTCTACACATTATCATGAACTAACCGAATTAGAGGGCTTATTACCAGGAATAAAGAACTATAAAATTGCAATTAAAGAATTAAACGGAAAACTTGTTTATCTTAGAAAGATACAACGTGGCGGTGCAAATAGAAGTTATGGTATTGAAGTTGCAGAACTTGCCGGAGTTTTGCCAAGAGTTATTAATCGTGCAAAAGAAATATCAAAAGAATTAGAACGAAATGATTTATCACGCCATATTATATCTAGTTCACCAATCGAGCAGGTTGAAGTAGAAAATAAAAGCAAAAACCATAACGAAATTGTTTCTATATTAAGTGATATAGATGTAAATAAAATGACACCTCTTGGTGCATTTGACACATTGTGTGATTTGGTTTCAAAAGCAAAAAAAGGATAAAATATGAGTATTAAGGTATTAAGTAAAGATGTTATAAACAAAATATCTGCCGGAGAGGTAGTAGAAAAACCTGCATCTGTTGTTAAAGAGTTAATTGAAAACAGCATAGATGCTGGTGCTAAAAATATTACAGTAGAAATAGAAAATGGTGGTATAGATAGAATATCTATATTAGATGATGGATGCGGTATTAAAAAGGAAGAGATTTCTCTTGCTTTTACATCTCACGCAACTAGCAAGTTAACACAAATAGATGATCTTAATTCATTGCAAACTATGGGTTTTAGAGGCGAGGCATTAGCCACAATTTCTGCTGTAAGTAAGGTGACAATAATAACAAAAACAGCATCGGAAGATTTGGCCACAATGGTTAAACTTGTTGGCTCAGAGCAAGTAGAACAAACAGAAGTTGCAAGCAATACCGGAACAAAAATTGACGTAAACAACATTTTTTTCAATACTCCCGAAAGACTTAAATTTTTAAGAAAACCAAAAAGTGAAGAAAACGATATAACAAACTATGTAGAAAAGATGATACTATCTAATAAAGATATTTCATTTAAATATATTGTAAATGGCAAACTAATCTACAACACATCTAGTGGAGAATTATTAAATAATATTTATACAATCTACGGCAGAGAAGTGGCAGATGGGGTTATTCCGGTTGATTATCAAATAGGCGATTATAAGATTTTTGGATTTATTTCTAAGCCAGAACTTAGCCGTGCAAACCGAACATATCAAAATCTTTTTGTCAATAATAGATATTGCATAAATCCACTAATAAGCACCGCAGTGCAAAATGCTTACGACAATTTTATGATGAAAGGTAAATTTCCACTGTATGTATTATTTGTTTCTTTGCCACAATCAGAGTTAGATGTAAATGTTCATCCAAACAAATTGGAAGTAAAATTTGCAGATACACATAAGGTTTATCAATTAACAAACGATGCTGTTTATAAGGCACTATATGACTTTAATCAAATAAGAAATGTAGAATTATCAAGTAATGAAGAAATTATTAACGATGAAAAAACAAATAACATTGTTTTAAATGAACTATCAAAAAACGAGGGTGTTAGTTTTGATAATGGAAACTCTGAATTAAACGAAGAAAAACTACAAGAATTAAGAAAAACAATGGAAAAAACTCAGCATAACTCTGGTGCTTATGATTTTGAACTAACAAACAATATACTGACATCGGTTGATTTAAATACTAATACTCTTGTTGATGATAGTATAACAACTAATGACAATAGTAATAATCAAATCATAATAGAGAATTCAGAAACATTTAAACCAAAGCAAGAAGATTACAAAGACTTATTTAAAACAGAATATAAAATGGTTGGAAAGGTATTTAACACATACCTTATCTTAGAGCAAGAAGATAGATTGTATTTAATTGATCAACACGCAGCACATGAAAGACAAAAATATGACAAGCTTATTGAGCAGTTAGACAAAAATATGCTAACCACCCAAGATTTGCTTATACCATACACATTTAGCGCAAGTGGAGCAGAATATGATTTTGTTTTAAACAACTTAGATTTATTAAACTCATTTGGCATTGACATCTGCGAGTTCGGCGCAAATAGTTTTAAAGTATCATCTGTTCCTTTGTTACTGGCTGATATAAACTTAAAAGATTACTTTGATGAAATGCTTAAAAACATATATGGACTTTCAAAGTCGCCAAAAGAAATAATCAGAGAAAAGTTTATGCAAATTGCATGTAAAAGTGCTGTAAAGGGTGGAGATGACCTAAAAGACTTGGAGATAAAACATTTATTAAATAAACTCAAACAAGAAACAGAAGTATTGTTATGTCCGCACGGCAGACCAATCATTGTGGAAATAGATAAAAAACAAATAGAAAAATGGTTTAAAAGGATTGTAAATTGAATAAGGTTATATTTATTTATGGGCCAACAGCCGTAGGAAAATCAAGCATTGCAATAGAACTTGCAAAAATGATTGATGGTGAGATTATTTCCGCTGATTCTATGCAAATATACAAACATTTAGATATTGGCTCAGCAAAAGTGACTTTTGATGAAATGCAGGGAATAAAGCATCATCTACTAAGCATAAAAGAGCCCAATGAAGAATACTCTGTTTCTGATTTTTGCAACAATGCTAATAGAAAGATTGATGAAATATTTTTAAGACAAAAAACACCTATAATTGTTGGTGGAACAGGGCTATATATTAAATCCTTAATAGAAGGCTATGACTTTGGTGATACGGTTAGAAATGACGATACTGTAAAGGAATTAGAACAGCTTAGCATTAAAGAATTATATGACAGAATATTAAAAATAGACCCAAACGCAAATGTAGATTGCAGTAATAAAAGAAGGTTAATAAGAAAATTGCAATTATTACAAAACGGCGTTTTTAAACACAATAACAATGGTTTTAAATACCCTTATGTACTTTTTTGTTTAACTGATAACAGAGAAAAAATATATGAAAGAATAAACAAAAGAGTAGATAATATGATTGATGCTGGACGATTGGGTGAAGC
>JAGCEE010000026.1 GCA_017650795.1 Clostridia bacterium
TGATATTCTAGTTAGTGTAAAAATAGGAGATATTATGATTACAGATAAAGATATTAAGGAAAAATGGTTTGGATTTTTTGAAGACCATGGTTTTAAAAGAATAGATAGCAGTTCTATTGTTCCAGAAAATGATGCAACCGTGCTTTTTACAACTGCCGGAATGCATCCATTAGTGCCATATTTACTTGGTGCAAAACACCCAGCCGGAAATAGAATTTGTGATGTTCAAAGATGTATTAGAACAAACGATATAGACTCGGTTGGTACCCCTTGGCACTTAACTTGCTTTGAAATGCTTGGCAACTGGTTTTTAGGAGACTGCCCAAAAGAAGAAATGATTGCCCTGTCTTATGAGTTTTTAACCAGTCCAAAATATTTAGGATTAAACCCAGAGAAACTTGCAACCACAGTTTTTGAGGGTGATGAGACTGCACCAAAAGATGATGTTGCATACAATGCTTGGAAAAAGCAAGGAATAAAAGAAGTATTTTATCAAAACAAGGACGAAAACTGGTGGGCTCTTGGTGGTGGTGTCGGACCATGCGGACCAGATAGCGAAATGTTTTTGGACACTGGCAAACCAAAATGCTGTGAAACCTGCTCCCCTGCTTGCGACTGCGGTAAATATGTAGAAATTTGGAACGATGTATTTATGCAATACAAAGTTGATGTTGCTGGCGAAAAAGCAAAACTTTTAGATAGACCAAACATAGATACCGGACTAGGACTAGAAAGAATTGTGGCAATTTTAAATGGTGCAAAAAGCGTTTATGACACAGGAATATTTAAAACAGTTATAGATTTTATTGGAACAAAGGCAAGTGCCAAGTATGGTGAAACCGAAAGCGCAACAAAATCTTACAGAATAATCACCGACCATTTAAGAGCATCTGTTTTCGTACTTGGCGACATTCATGGTGTTGTACCATCTAATGTTGGTCAAGGATACATTTTAAGAAGATTTATTAGAAGGTCGGTAAACCATGCAAGAAATATTGGGCTTGACACCAAATATTTTATGGACATTGTTGATATATTTGTAGATAAGCATGGCGAAGATTATCCGGATATTAAACAGAATAGAACATTTATTAAAGATGAACTAAAAAAAGAAGTGGAAAAATTTTCAAAGGCGCTAGAAGATGGCCATAAAGAATTTGAAAAAGTAATAAATGGAATAGAAAAACACAAGGAGTTTGCATCAAAAACTGGCGAAGTGGTAGAAAGTATAATTTCTGGCAAGGCTGCATTTAGACTGTTTGATACTTTTGGCTTCCCTCTTGAAATTACAAAAGAACTTGCCTTAGAAAGAGGCTACACGGTAGACGAAGAAGGATATAAAAAAGCATTTGAAGAACACCAAGAAAAAAGCAGAACAGCATCTGCTGGCGCATTTAAAGGCGGCCTTGCAGATAGCTCATACGAAAGCACTAAACTTCACACAGCCACTCACCTTATGCAAGCTGGTCTTCAAAAGTTTGTATCTGCCGACATTCGTCAAAAAGGCTCTAACATTACACCAGAAAGATTAAGATTTGACTTTAATTGCGACCACAAACTAACCGAAGAAGAACTTAAAAATGTTGAAAACTTTGTTAACGAAGCAATAGCAATGGCAATTCCTGTCACGGTAGAAACACTAACACCTGCCGAAGCAAAAGCAAGTGGTGCTCTTGGTGTGTTTGATAGTAAATATGGCGACAAGGTGACTGTTTATACAATTGGTAATTTGTCAAAAGAAATTTGTGGCGGTCCACATGCTAAAAACACAAGTGAGCTTCACCACTTTAAAATTATTAAAGAAGAATCATCTTCTTCTGGAATTAGAAGAATTAAAGCAATTCTTGACTAATAACAGCAAACAAAGATTGTTTATTTGTTTGTTTAATTATTTATAAAAAATATGATAAAAAAATAGTTTTAGTAAAAAACACTTTTTATAAAGAAATATAATTCTAAAAAGGTAAAAATATGAGAGAAAACATTTACAGAAATAAAAACTGTGGAGAATTAAGAATTGAAAACAAGGGCGAAATTGTTAAACTTGCCGGCTGGGTAAACTCCATAAGAAAACTTGGAGGAATAGTTTTTATTACCCTTAGAGATCATTTTGGTTTAACACAACTACTCGTTCGTGACGAAAGTTTAATAGAGGGGCTTTGCAAAGAATCCACAATATCGGTAGAAGGCGAAGTTTTGGAGCGTGAAAGCAAAAATCCTAAAATGCCAACCGGAGATATAGAGGTTTTGGTTAGCAAGTTAACAGTTCTTGGCAAGAGTTTGCCCGTTCTTCCATTTGAAATTGCAGATGCACCAAACACAAAAGAAGAACTAAGACTAAAATACAGATATTTAGATTTAAGAAATCCCGAAACACATGAGATGTTTGTGTTTAGGGCAAAAGTTTTAAATTATGTTAGAAACAAACTAACCGAAATGGGCTTTTTGGAAGTACAAACACCAATTCTTACCTCATCTAGTCCAGAGGGTGCTCGTGACTATATTGTTCCAACAGTAAATGCACCCGGCGAGTTTTATGCCTTACCACAAGCGCCTCAACAATTTAAACAACTTTTAATGATTTCTGGCTTTGATAAGTATTTTCAGGTTGCGCCATGTTTTAGAAACGAGGCAGCAAGAGCCGACCGTAGCCCTGGCGAATTTTATCAAATAGATATGGAGATGAGTTTTGTTACCGAAGAGGACATTCAAAAAGCCTGTGAAGATTTTATAACAGGATTGTTTAAAGAGTTTACTAATTTTGAACTCTCCCCTGCTCCATTTGTTAGAATTCCATATAAGGAAGCGATTGATAAATATTGTAGTGATAAGCCTGATTTAAGAAACCCACTAATTATTCACGATTTAACCAAGTTGTTTGAAGGCACAGAGTTTAATGCTTTTAAAGATAAAACTATTAAGTCTATCTGCGTTAATGCTGGCGAAAAACCAAGACGTTTTTATGATGATTTAGGAACTTTAATTGTTTCTTACGAGGGAAAAGGTCTTGCTTGGCTAAAATATTTGGACGGCGACTTTACCGGCGGTATATCTAAATTCTTAACCGACAAAAATAAGGCAGATTTAATTAAAGAATTTGACCTTAAGGGTGGCGAATCAATCTTTATGATTGCAGACACTACCAAAATGGCAATTAAACTTGCAAATGTGCTTAGAAATGAACTTGGCAAACAATTAGATTTGATTGATAAAAACAAAGCCGCTTTTTGTTGGATTTGTGATTTCCCATTCTTTGAAGAAAATGAAGAAACTGGTCAAATAGATTTTGGCCACAACCCATTTAGTATGCCACAAGGTGGAATGGATGCTTTAAATAATTCTAATCCTTATGATATTCTCGCTCATCAGTTTGACCTTGTTATTAACGGCTATGAATCACTTTCGGGCGCAGTTAGAAACCATGACACCGATATTATGAAAAAAGCATTTGAAATGGCTGGATATAGCGATGAAGATGTAGAAAATAAATTTGGTGCTCTTTATACTGCTTTCCAATATGGCCCACCACCACACGGAGGTTGTGCGTTTGGATTAGAAAGATTACTTATGATTATGAGAGAAAAAGAGTTGATTCGTGATGTAATTGCCTTCCCTTTAAACAAAAATGCTCGTGACCTTTTAATGGGTGCACCTAGCAAGGTTTCAGAAAAGCAACTTAAAGATGTTGGAATTGCACTACTAGATGATAAAAAGAATAAAAATTAAAGGACTATAGTCACTGACTTTTGAGACTAGCCAAATAATTAACACTTTAACTTGAAAAAGTCAGAGTGTTATTTTATTCTCTCTTAACCAGCCAACAAAACGGATATTATGCGGTTGTCATAGGTTGTCGTAATGATTATAAAATTATAAATTATTAGACATACATTTTAACCTTGACAACAAAAAATATCCGTTTACACTAAAAAAAACAAAGAGAAAAAAAGAGAAAGAGTGTCGTGCGAATGCTAACGCCAGCACACACTCTTTCTTCTAACTAGGTCTATTTGTTGTACTTGTCTTCGTTGGAGCGAAGCGACAACGACTTGTATCAAGACAAGCACACGTTTAAATGTCATTATAACTTATTTTGAAAAATATGTTTAAAATTGATACAAGAGATACCATTTTATGCTATAATTAAAATATAAATAGTTTGGAGATGGATTATGGTAACTAAAAAATTAAGTTTGAAAAGTATTTTAAGTTTTATGCTCACTTTTGTTTGTGTTATAACATGTGGCATTGCGCTAACTGGATGTGGCAAAAATATGGATAGATATATGTCAGTTGTCCCAACTGATCAAGATTATAAAGCAACATTAAATTATACTTGGGGTGTTGATGATAGTAATTATGAAGAATACTGGAAGGTTATTCGTAAGAATGTTACATTTTGTGGACAAGAAAGAACTGTGATATATGTTGAATATTCTTATAAAAACAACAAAAATCATAGTTATGACTATGAAAGAACTCTCTTATACACCTATAATAATAATCAAGGATATGTTCTCAGATTAAATGGCAATCAATGGGAGACATATACTGGGTCGTTTGGAGATAAATGGTCTGACATTTACGGATCCTATTCGAACCAAGGCAGTTTTGTTTATGAAATGACGTCAGATATAAATGGAAGAGATTTTCCGTCAAGCAAAAAAGTTCAAACCACAGAATATTTAGAGTATGATTTTGGTAGTTATGGTGAAGTATTTAGAATTTCAAATAATCCATATCATGTATTGCTTTACTATAATATTGAAAGTGGTACCACATTTAATCACAAAGAGGCCACATGGATGCTTGGTACACCAAGTGAAACAATACCACACCTTTCAACTGTAACTCCTGAAATGATTGGAGAATAACAAAAATGACTTAGCTTAAAGCTAGGTCATTTTTATGCAAGTTTCAAAATTGATATCCTATTAAGTCCTTTTTTTTACCACCAAAAAAAAACACGAATGAATGTAAAATGTTTTCCTTTTAAATAATTATTATAAAATAATTTATGTTGATTTCAAGATTTCCTTTAAATAGTTTAAATGTTTGAAAAAAATATATATTTTTGATAAAATGGCAACATGAATGAAATAGAAAAATACTACAACAAATTTAATGAAGACAAACGCCTTACTTCTCGTCACGGAATTGTTGAGTTTACAGTCACAATGGAAAATATAAAAAAATACATTCCAAAAAAACATTGTAAAATAATAGACATTGGCGCAGGCACCGGAAGATATTCTAACGAACTAAGTAATTTGGGTCATGATGTTGTTGCTGTTGAACTCGTGCAAAAAAACCTAAGTGTTTTAAAACAAAACTATCCAAACATAAAAGCAATAAAAGCAAATGCTTTAAATTTGTCAAAGTTTAAAGATGACGAATTTGATGTTGCCCTACTATTTGGACCAATGTATCACCTTTTTAATAATGAGGACAAATTAAAAGCATTAAGCGAAGCAAAACGAGTTGTTAAAAATGGCGGTGTGATTTTTGTGGCATACTTACTTTCTGACTACGCATTTATTAGACATGCCATAATGGATAATTATTTAAGCCAAGATATAAAGAACGGAAAGATTGACAAGGAATTTAATATATTAACAACACAGAGCGATTTATATAGTTATGTTAGGCTACCACAAATTGATGAATTAAATAGCTCTGCTAATTTAAAGCGAAAAACGATTTTTGCTCCTGATGGTGCAACGGATTATATTAGACCATATATAAACGCTCTAACAGAAGAAGATTTTAAAACATATATAAATTACCAATTAAAAAACTGTGAACGATGTGATTTAATTGGTGCAAGTTCCCATGTGGTTGATGTTTTAATAAAATAATAATAAAAAAACTTGCATCGGCTCGTGTTATTCTTATTCTCGCACCCACAAATAAAAAAATAGGCATTTTTGCCTATTTTTTTTCTAATTTTAATTGTTTTTCTTTTTTTTCATATTTTTTTATAAGTTTTTCTATTTCTTTTATTGTTTTACTTAAATCTAAATTTTCTATAACTGCATCAAAGTTTTTAACATAAGACATTTCAAACTCCATTCGTGATATTCTAAGGTCTATATCCTTATCGCCACGAGCAATTAGCCTTCTTATTAACTCTTCCTTTGGAGCTGTTAAAAATATTGATAGCACAACTGCTTTACCTGCTAATGCGTCCTTTATGTTTTTTTGGCCAAGTACACCAATATCTTTTATATAGTGGCAATCATTTTCACACACATCAGTTAATGCACTATTTGGCATACCATAAAAGTTTTTATGTATTTCTTCATACTCAAATAGTTCTCCGTTTTTTATTTTATCTTCAAACTCTTCACGCGTAAGGTACAAATACGGATTGTGCATATCTTTATCGGTATCTCTTGGTACTCTTGTTGTACATGTTTTTATTAGTTTAATGTTATCATACTTTTCTAGTAGGTGTGTTATTACCGTGTTCTTTCCAACACCAGCCGAACCTGAAACAATAATTAACATATATGCTCCTTCAATCAAAGATGATTTTAACAAATAACTATAATTTTAGCAATAGTTTTTTTAAGATTTTTGACTTTAAAACCAACATAAAAAATACTTTAAAAAAATAGGATAATAATTTAGTTTTTTGCACAAAAAAAAATGCCAATTTTTTGGCATTTTTGCTTTTTTATTTTAAACCGTTTCGTAATCCAGTTTAACATTTTCGCCGGTGTCGGCATCTTGATATGTTATCCAATAACCAAATCCGTCTTCTTTTTCGGTATCTATTGGTAGCCATTGGCTAAACCCTTTTAAGTCTTCTGGTGGCTCTAATGAATGTGTGCTTGGTACACCATAGCAAACATACTTTATTTTATTTTCCTCATAAAGTAAGCCGACCACATAGTATTCACCCTTATCTTCGTAATCTATTTTAACCCATTTTGAATTTGGGATTATATCTTTTAAAATCTCTTCTTCCGGATATTTACCAAACAGTGATTGAATCTGCTCTTTTATTTCGTCAAAGAATGTAGGTTCGCTTTGCTCCGGAGCCGAGCTTGTGTCGTCTTCGAGCTTAAAAAAAGCATCTCTATATCTACACTCTTTGCATTTATTGTCGTTGCCAACATTTTGCACTTCGGCATCTATTAACTGTTCTATTTCTTCTTGGTCTTCTAATTCTATTTGATTTTCGTCCAATGTTTTTTTAACATTATCTATGCTTGCATCTTGTTCAAATATACACAAGCCATTGCATAGTTGTTCCTCGGCTTTGCTTGTCTTTTTAGTAGAGCCAATTAAAAGAGGTTTTGCTTCGCCTCCATCAAGATTAACAAGAGCACAAGAAAAATCGTTTAAATCCTTATTTCCATTAAGTTTAAATGTATAAATATCGTTTTCGGTTTTTATTAATCCCGCCTTTAATACTTCACCACCATTTAATATTCCTAAACTTAATATTCCTTCTAAATTTGTATTAAAATTATATAATCTAACCGTGCCAATTAGTTCCCCCGCATCATTTTCAACCGTCACAACACCCTTTTCTTTTCCACCATTTACGCTAGAAAGAACTATGCTTTTTTTATATACCATATTTTCCTCCAAAACTTTTATGCCACTATTATATGATATATCATTTAATTTGGTGATATACAAAAATGCTATTTTTTGTTATTTATTGAAATAATTTGTGATATTTTAACAAAATCATTTGTGCAAAGAGCATCGCCTCTAATATTTTGGTCTATATTTAAACTGCTTAGAATGTCTATTATTTCTTGTTTACTTAAACTAAAATCTTTTGATAGATTATTTACTAGCATTTTTCTCTTGTTAGAAAAAGCCGATTTTACAACTTTTTCAAACACTTCGCTATTGCAAGAATACTTATTTTTAACAAAATTTATTTGAACAACAGCAGAGTCTACTTTTGGGCTTGGGGTAAACATATGCTTTGGAACCTGCCTTAATATTTTTACATCTGCGTAAAAGTCCAAAATTACACTAATGCTTCCAAAATCACTTTGTTTTGGAGTTGCAACCAGTCTTTGCGCAACTTCTTTTTGAACCATTATATTCATAGATTTAACCCTATTGGTTTTTCCAACAAACTTAAAAATTAAAGGTGTGGTTATGTAGTATGGAATATTTGCCACAATACAATAATCGTCGTCAAAGTTGGACTCTATATCTGTAAGCGATGTTTTTAGTGCGTCCAAAAAAATAATGCTGCTATTTTTTATGTTATTTAAGTTTTCTTCTAATATTGGTTTTAAGTTGGTGTCTATTTCATAACTAACAACTTTTTTTGCATGCGATGCAATAACTTTTGTTAATGTTCCTGCCCCTGCTCCTATTTCTAGCACTTCGTCTTGCTCGCTAATATTACTATCTTTTACTATTGCCTCTAATAAATTTTTATCAAAAATAAAATTTTGACCATAGTTTTTATTAAACTTAAAATCATTGTTTTTTATTGCATTTAATTCGTTCATACTTTTTACCTATTAAAATTAAAAAATCGATTTGCATTTTTTGTTGTAATTTCATCTATTTCATTTAAAGAGATATTTAGGATTTCGGCAATCCTTTTTGCGCTAAAAACCACATTCTTTGGTTCGTTTATTGTTCCCCTTAATGGAACGGGCGACAAATATGGAGTGTCGGTTTCTAACATTAATCTGTTTATATCACAGTTTTTAACAATCTCTATCACATTTTTGGCATTAGAAAAAGTGACAATTCCTCCAATGGAAATATAAAAGCCATAGTTTAGTATTTCTTTAAGTATTTCTAAACTCATATTAAAGCAATGTATGCAAACACCGCAACTTAATTTGTTTTTATATTTTCTTAAAATCTCTATCATATCACCAGATGCGTCTCTTGTGTGCAAAACCACCGGCAGTTTTAAATCATTGGCAAGTTCTATTTGCTTAATAAAAACTTCTTTTTGTAAATCTCTACTAGCAAATTCATGATAATAATCAAGCCCAATTTCTCCTATTGCCACTACTTTTTTGTTTTTTGCTAGTTGCTTTAACTGCATTATTGAGTCGCTATTGTACGAATTTGCATCTTCTGGATGAATACCGACAGTTGCGTAAACACAAGCAATCTCATTTGCAATATCTACTGCTCTTTTAGAGTTTTCCAAATTGCTACTAGCACAAACTATTTTGCTTACACCTGCATCGTTTGCATCAGTTATTGTTTTTTTGTAATCTTTTATCATTTCATCTTGCAGGTGTGCGTGTGTGTCTATCATACTATCTCCTTTTTTTAGTGTACTAAATTCAAATGGCTTTGTAAACTTTTAGATAAAAATGCATTCTTAATTTTGCTAATATTGCCAACACAAAAATAAGATAATTAAAAACCATTATAATTTGACTTTTGCTAGCTATTAGTTTAAACTTTAAGTATGGAAGAATTAAACAATAACGATACTTTGTTTGAAGAAAAAGAAAGATTACTAAAACAAGAAAAAATATTAGAGCAAGAAAATGTATCCGAGGAAGAAAATAATGAAAATGCAACTATTAACTACGATATTTATAATGCTCTAAATTTATTGAATGAAGATTTAGGCCAAAGCTATTTAGAAGATGGCTTTAATCCTTTTGGCGGCGAATTTTTGCTTGACGAAGATTACATTCTTGATATTTTAGAAAACAATGTGGAAGGTTATGAAATTTCCACACCAGATTTTATTGAGGCGGGCAACAAGGAAACAGCAAAAGCTTTTGAAACATCAGCAGAAAATGCCTTATTGGTTATTGAACAATTAACAGAATTTATAAATGACCCCAAAACGCCAGAGATGGTTAAAAGGCAAATGAGGAAGCAAATACTATATATACTTTGCCGTAACCAACTAATAAAAGTTTATTTGAAGAGAATAAAAGACGAAAAAGATACACTTTTAATGTATCAAAAGATGTCTGCAATAAATTGGCAACTATCTAAAAGATTGGAAGACTCATACAAAAAAGAGTTTAATGCAAAAAAGGCTGCAGAAGAACTAGCTAAAAAAGCAAAAGAAGATGCAGAAGAAAAGAAAAACAAAATTGACGCTCTTAAAGAAGAAGCAAAATCAATACTCGAAACAAATAAGGCAAAAAGTAAATTGTTTGACATACCACTTTTTGAACGTCCTTCGCAACCAAGACACCAAGAAACAAAACAATTTCAAGGATATGAAAGACAAGCACCACAGGTGGCAAACAAAAATCCAGACAATAGCAAACCAGTACATCTCAACAAGGTTTATCCAGGTTTTAGGTATTTAGTCAACAATGAAAAGACTAATGAAACCACACAAAATCAACGTGGTAATAGTTCTGCAAAGGATTTTAAATCTACAACTCCCGGATCTACTTATACTAAACAAAACCCCGAATCAGTCAACAACGTAGACTTGTCTAGATAATAAAATATAAATTTTAAAAACAAAAAAATAGCCAAACTAAACAGGCTATTTTTTATTATACGCATTACACTAAAAAATAATTACTTATTAAGCTTCTTTTGGAACAAGTGCATCAACAAGCATGCAAATTGCATTTGGAAATCTTTTTGATATATCCAAAAATTTGCTTGGTTTATCTATGTCCATATCATACTTTCTTGCATATGAACAATACACTCTTAAATAATCCTTTGCAAGCAAAAATGCTTCTACTAGGGTTTTTCCGTCTGTAAATATATTTAAATCCGGAAAGTAATGAATATCAACTATGTGAATGTTATGAAAGTATAGAAGGAGGTATCAGAATATATACAAATGGAGATATTTTGGAAAAAAGAACAAAATTACAAAATATTTCTTCAAGAAATTTCAAAATATTATATTCTCCAAAAGATATTTTACTTAATTTTCAAAGAAAAAAAAAA
>JAGCEE010000258.1 GCA_017650795.1 Clostridia bacterium
ATAAAAAGGTTTAATATTTACTTACTAAATATAATTACTTAATATATTTGCAAAATTTATTATAATTCTTTAATATATTATATATTAAATAAAATAAAGGAAATAGGTATGACGCAAGAACTTATAATTCAAACTATAATTTCATCCTTGCTGGTTGTTCAGCTTGTGGGATTTTTACTTTTTGTTTTGATTGATAAATATATTGATAAAAAACGAAAAAATATATTGGTAATAATTATATTTGCAATATTTAGTTTAATTTTACAAAATGTATTAGAGTTTTTATTGGTTGAATATTTACCAGCTCAGTATTTTAGAATAGCCGTGGCAGTTTATGGTTATGTAATTAGGACGGTGATTATTGTGTTGTTTATGTATATTGTAAATCCAATAAAAAAATATAGGCTTTCTTGGATTTTGGTTGTATTAAATTCAGCTATTCACTTAACAGCCTTCTTTTCAGATATTTGTTTTACGATAAATAGCGACAACTTTTATGTTGGTGGACCACTACATTCATTCTGCTTTATCATTAGTTTGGTTTTGATGTTGTATTTGCTTTTTTTGGTTTTAAGAGAATATATAAAAAAATCCAAATCTGAAATATTTATGCCAATATTTCTTGTTGCAATCATGATTGCATCAATGCTCTTAGATTTATTTTTTAACGAAAAATCACAAATGTTTGATTACGTGACTGTTGCTTTATGCTTTGTTAGTATATTTTTCTACACATGGCTACATATTCAATTCTTTATTATTCATGAAAAAAAACTTATAGAAAACCAAAGAGTAAAACTGATGCTTTCTCAAATACAACCACACTTTGTTTATAATTCATTAAATGCAATTCAGGCCATAGACGGGGTGCCAGAAAAGGCGCAAAATGCCATTATTGACTTTTCAAAGTTTTTAAGAGAAAATATCGATACATTAACAAGTCCTGATGTTGTTTTGTTTAATAAAGAACTTGAACATGTTAAAAAGTATGTTTCATTAGAGCAGTTGCGTTTTGGTGAAAAAGTTAAAGTTGTTTATAATATAAATTGTGAAGATTTTGTTTTGCCTGTACTCACTTTGCAAATGCTTGTAGAAAATGCAATAAAACATGGCATAACAAAAAAATATGAGGGTGGAACCGTTAATATAATTTCTGAGCAAACCGACGATAATTATGTTATTACAGTTAAAGATGATGGCGTTGGGTTTGATGTTAACAAAGAGTTAGATGGCAACCATATTGGAATTAAAAGTGTAAAAAATAGGCTGGCGCAGTTTGTTGATGGTTCGCTTAGTATAGAAAGCCAAATGGGCAAGGGAACAACCGCCACAATAACAATTCCAAAAACAAATCAAAAACAAATTAAATTATAAATGCCAAAAACGGGGGTATAGATAATGGATATAATTTTGGTTGATGACGAAAAATATGCACTAAATTCACTTCAAAAAAAACTAAAAGAACTTGAAGTCGATGCAAATATTTCAATATTTGACCGAAGCGTTTATGCTTTGGAGTTTGCAAAGAAAAACAAAATTGATGTTGCTTTTTTAGATATAAGCATGCCCGAAATGAATGGGGTAGAACTCGCAAAAGAACTAAAAAGGGTTAATCCACAAATAAACATTATTTTTTGCACGGGCTTTTCGGAATATATGCATGAGGCAATAGATTTGCATGCTAGTGGTTATCTTCTAAAACCTGCAAGCAAAGAAGATATAAAAAAAGCACTAAACAATTTGCTTAATCCAGTAGAACCACCAATGCCACACTTTTATGCTAGAACATTTGGAACTTTTGACTTTTTTGTTGATGGCGTGCCACTAAAATTTATTCGTAGCAAATCAAAAGAATTGTTTGCATATTTAATTAGCATTCGTGGTTCAACTACAAACAGGAAAGAACTCACAGCAATTTTATTTGAAGATGCATATGATGAAAAAACACAAAACTATTTGTCAAAGATATACAAAGATTTAAAATCCACACTAGATAGTGTTGGCGCCGGCAATTTGCTTGTAAAAGATTTTAATACTTATAGCGTGAATACAAGGCTCTTTTCTTGTGATTTATACGATTACGATAAAGGTGTTCCAGAAGCGATAAATAACTACAAAGGAACATATATGTCACAATACGAATGGGCGGATTTTGATTAAAAAAGTTAATTTTTAAGAATATACGAGAACAAAATAAGGGTTGTTTTCGTATATTTTTTAATGTGGCTTGTTGCGAAATTGTACATTTTATGCAGGTCGTAAAAATATTTATATATATATTATATAATTTTTGTCGTACTGTCCCATATTTGTCCCATGTTATATGTTATAGTGTATACGGTAATAGTATTGCCATAAAAAATCAAAGGAGGTTATATGAAAAAAATTATCGGATTATTTGTTGCCGTTTTACTTTTATTTTCTATGCCAAAATTTGTTGCATACGCTTCAGATTTATCCGATAGTATTATTTTGCAATTAACAGAAGCTCATACAGACAATCAGATTGACATAAACGTAAACATGATCACAAACACTGGCATTTTGGATATGGTTTTGGAACTGGATTACGATAAAAGCATTTTTACATTCACTGGATATGAACAAAAACCCGGTTTTGCACTTGTAAGCAATTTTTCAGAATTGATATCCACACCACTATCAAGCGAGCGAACATCGCCGATTAGGTTTAGTTGGTTAAATAAAACCCAAAGCAATGATTTTTCTACCGGAAATCTTTTAAAACTTCACTTTACATTAAATCAAGATGTTTCGGCAGGAGAATACAAAATTGGTTTTAGGTGTGACGGAAACAATTCTTATGTCACATATGCCGATAACAATGTTCAGAGTGGATTGTTAAAATCTGCAGTAATCAGCAGAGCAGTTGTTAGGGTTGATGAGAAGAAAATTACTAAAACCCAAATTGTAGAAAGTGCAGAAGAAAACAACAAACTGCCATTGATTTTAGGAATTGTTTTAATTGGTTTAGCATTGATTATAGTGAGTGTTGTTTTGACAGTGTTAAAAATTAGAAAAAGAAAAAGGAAGAACAAAAATTGGGTAAAGATTTAAAATTACAATGCCGTTACAAAATTTTACAAGTGTTTGTGTTGTTAATTTTGTCTTTGGTAATATGTGCTCCTTTAGTGATCAATAATACTGTTTATGCAGACACTATTACGGCAAAAGTTTCATCTTTGGATCAAACAATACATCGTGGTCAAACATTTGATGTTGATGTAAGCGTAAAAGAAAATACTGGAATCTTAACCATGTTTTTAACGATTAAGTTTGACCATGACATATTTAAGCTAACAAATGTTATGCAAATTAGAGATGCACTTGGCGAATTAAATATGGAACATTCTGGAAGTGGATATGATTACATAGACGAAAAGACCGGTGGCTTCAATTTGTTTTGGGATGGTAGCCGAGCGGATGCAACAAATGGAACTATTGTTAAGTTAACTTTTCAAAGTTCAATAACGGCACCAATAGGCACATATCCTATTGATATTGTTGTTGATGAAGAAAATACGACCATTGCATATAATGTTCAAGCAAACGTTCAGGCAACAAGTCCGCAAATAAATTTGATTGAAGGTGCATACATTGTTGTTTGGCATGATTGGGATGGAAATGCTGTTGATAATTCAAATATAACGGGTCATCCTTACAATCAAATGACGGGTGGGTATGAGTATAGTAGCGAAGACAGTTTAAATGTAAAAACAGATTTTCCTAATAATCCAACACGGCAAGAAGATGATATGTATACTTATCAATTCTCTGGTTGGGAAGGAGCTGTTTGGAGAGGAGATGTTCCTAATGATTCGTACGTTATATACTATGTTGCAAAATACATAAGCACTCCAAAGGTTTATCCCGTCTTTTACTTTGTTGATGGTTATATCGATGGTGAAAAAATAGTAGTAAACTTGCCAGATGGTGAAATAGATGAAGAAAAAGAAAGGTTTGCTGCAAAATCGGCTGGCTATGGGTCGATAATAGATGATAGAGTATTACCATACAGAAAAGATTACACTTTTTATGGTTGGTACACCGATTTGAAATTTAAACATAGGCTTGATACACCGCTTATGCCAGCTAAAGAATTGAAACTATATGGTTATTTTAAATATAACATCAGAGAAACCGATATTCCAATTATTCAACTTGTATATAGAGAAACAATAACTAATGCGGAAATGGAAAACATTGCATATGTTGACGTAAATATTACCAAAAATTTTGGCTTGAGCAGTTTAAAGATAGCACTATCAAGCTTTGACACCACAAACTTTACATTCTGCGGATTTCAAAAAGGCGAAATATTCAAACAAATGTCTTTTTCTACAACAAATTACGAAAATGATGTTTATCCTGAAAATTTCAACTTCATGTGGGACAATTATTCAATAAACTCGTACGAGATTGGTAATTTGCTTGTATTAAAGTTTAAAGTTAATAGTAATTCTAGTCCAGGTGCTTATGAGGTTGTTATGACAGCAGACAATCAAAACACAACTTATATAAGCAATGGTGAAATTTGGTACTCAGATATTGAATTTTTAAACACAAAAATACCTATTGGTAAAACAAATCATTGGATAGTTCCAATTAAAAGCACCGAAACGGTAATTGAAGTAGAATCTCAAAGAGAAGTTCCATACAACATTGAACTTGTTGCTCGTGTTTTAACAGAAAATGCCGAAATTATAATAGATAACGATTCACTTAGAGAAGTTTTAGCAGATAATATGATGGTTCACAATTTGTTTGAAATTTATTTTGAACAAAATGCAACAAGATTAACGCCAGAACAATATACATATTATTTTGGCAGTGAAAATGTTGTTGTAAAAATTAAACTGACTTCACTTCAAGTTGGTTGCAAAAAACTAGACATTTACTATATTGATGACAAAGGAAAAATGAACTTATATGACAGCAATGTAGAAAACGGCTACTTGGTATTTCAAACAAATCATTTTTCCAATTGGGCATTGATAGGTGACACTTTGGTCACAAATATAGAAACAAGTAGCATAAAGCTATTAAGGGTTTCACTTATTTTATTTGGTATTTCTGCAAGTGCATTGATTTCAATAGCATTTGTCCGAAATAGAAAAAAACAATCACTTATTGTTTACAAAAATAATAAAAAAGGAGGTACGGAAAACTGAAAACAGGTTTATTAGCCAGTTCGCTTGATATTTCATCAATTTGTGGAAGCGCAGAAAACTGTTTGAGTTGGTTAATTATTCTACTTGATATACTTGCGATATTTTATTTGGTTTTTGTGTCATTTTATAGAGTCACAAAACTTGTTAGAATGATAGGCTGGATATGGAATGGCGTTCTTATTACCGCAGATGTAATCATTGTCGCAATTCATCCATGCATACTTACTTTACTTTGTGTCTTGTTTACAATAATGATTATGACAGCAATACTTTCAGTTGTTTTGCCAAGTGGCAACTTTGAACAAAAATTCGAAAACGACTTGCAAGACGAAACTGAAAAACAAAAGAACAAAGCAAATTATGGCAGTTATGTTATTAGAGAAATAAACGAAAAGAAATATTGCTTTGAATTATACGATAAGCAAAACAAATTACTTGTTCGTTCATATAATTGCTATAAAAGTATAGAAGATGTAAAAGAAGCAATTAGTATAACAAGAAGAAATGGCGAAATCGCCGAAGTCGAAGACAGAACAGTAAATTGGATTAAAGAAGCAAATCATCCTAAATATGAAATGTATAAAGAAAAAGGTTTATATTACTTTAAATTATCTATAGATAATAAAACATTATTATTTAGGTCAGAAGCATATGAAACGGTACAAAATTGTAAAAAACAACTAAGCAAATCAATGGCTTCGGTTAAGTCATTAGAAATTTACATTTCTGTTGAAAAGCTATCGGCAAATGATGCTAAACAATATAAAAACATGAAACCTATATCTTTTGGAGATGAAGAGCCAGAAGAAATAGAACAAATTGAAGAAATCAAAAAAGAACAAACAAAACAAAAACGTAAAAAAGTAGAAAAACATAAAAAAATAGAACAACCTATACAACCGGTTCAAAATGAGCCAGTAGTAGAAGAATTAAAGGTTGATGACAGCGCTGTTGTTATTAACACGGCTGAAAAGAAAACTCTTTGGCAAAGTTATAGCGAACTTTCAAAAGAACAAAAAGGTTTCTTTGATGGCTTAAGAAAGGCAGCACAAGAAAAAGAAGGTTCAAGAGAGTTTGAATCATCATCACAGCTTTCTTATGTTATCTTTAGAGATAAACTAATGCGTATTCAAATTAGACGTAATACGGTTGAGGCGATCTTTATGTTGATGGATTCTTCATTTAAGCAATTACAAAACGATAAAGATATAAAGATTAAGGAAACAAAAACCGTTGTTAAAATAGAAAATGAAGCGTATTACGCACTAGCAATTGAAACTCTTAACAAAAAATATGATTTATTGTTAGAGCAAAAGGCAGAAAGAGATAATAAAAGAAAAACAGAAAGGCTAGAAAAATCTAGACAAAAAAGACTTGAAAAAAAAGGAAAAAATTAAGGCAAAAGCCTTAAAAAGAAATTAAAAGGAGATATAAAATGAAAGCAAAAAAATCGGTATGGTCATTTGGTATATTTGCGATTATGGCATTCGCTTTGGTTTTTGGACTTGGATTTAAAAATCAAGGTGCAAATGTTTTTGCGCAAACAGATGAGCATATTACATTTAATGTCACAGTTGACGATGCTGAAGCCAAAGTCGTGGATTTACCATATGCAGAGTTATTAGAGGTAAAATATACTGTTGCAGAAAACACTGGCGTTGATGCATTACAACTTGCTTTATCATATGATACAGATGCATTTACTCTTGACCATGTTGTGACATTAAATACTACAGCATTGGGTGCGGCAACTGTAAATGGCGCAAATATCGTTTTTGAAAATGCGGATGTTAACGGTGCTGCATACAATACAACTGGTGATGATTTGATTGTTGCATATTTTGCTGTAAATGCAACCGCAACAACATCAGCAGCTTATGAATTTGGAATTGTTGATGCAAATGATGGAAACGATTTTTCAAATGCGTGGAGAATAGAAAAGAATCTTAACGAATCTGCAACCCACACACCAGTAACAATCAATTTCAATTCACCAATAGTTTATATTAGGGGAGAATTAGCATTCACTTTAACAGGAAACACAAAAACCTATGATGGTGAAGCAGCCCTAGATAGTGAAATAACCGTAAACACATCATGTGAGAATCTTCCAACAATAAATCGTGTTTGGTTTGTTGCAAATGGAAACAATACATACACAAAATTGGATACAAATCCAGTAGATGTTGGAACATATTATGTTGTTGCTCAATTTGCAGAAAATGAATACTATGATGCTTATTGTGGTTATTCTGGAAATGCAAATGATGGATACACACTTGATAGTGAAGAGGGCAAAATTGCTCAATATACAATCACTACTGTATCAATCAAAGTTTTAATCAATGACAAAACAAGCATTTATGGTGAAGCAATCGTTCCTCTTACATATCAAATTACAGAGGGCACAGTATGTGCAGGAGATAATTTAAATATAACTCTTTCAACTACTGCAACAAGTTCATCAAATGTTGGAACTTATCCAATTACTGGTATTTTTGATAATTCTAATTACAGTGTAGTATTTACTGATGGAACATACACAATCACTAAAAAAGCTATAACAATTACAGCATTAGATCAAAGTGCAAAATATACGGGTTTTGAGCCAGAAGTTGACCAAACAAAATATACAGTTGCTGGTGTAGACTCAATTAGTGGTGTTGTAATTACAAAAGAAGCAGGTGTGACTGTTGGAACATATGCGCTTATACCATCTTTAGACAATAACAACTATAATGCAACTTGTGTTAATGGAACATTCACGATTACATTAAGTGATTTAACTCAAGAACAGGTTGATAATTTAGTTGCACAATTTGCAAAATTCTATGCTGTTGACAATGGTTCATCAACCGAGTTAACAATAACCAACCAAGAAGGTAGTTATAGTAAAACCTATGATGCTAATTCTGCATATATTGGTGTTGTTGTAGAAAACAATGAAAAAATTGCACAATTAGTACAATATAAAATAGGTGATTCAAGCTATACAGAAGTTCAAGCTGTATTAAATAATTTCGCTACATATGCAAAGAAAAATGCTGGAACATATTTAGTTAAAATTACATTTACTCCAGGCGATGGATATGCATTCGCAACAGGTGTTGATGCAGAATATGAAATAACACTTAATATAGCAAGAAAATCACTTACAATTACAGCATCAAGTGATGTTCAATATGGTGATGAAGAAGTTATCACTGTTGACAACGGAACAAATGCTTGGGTTGAAGGTGAGAGCTATACAACATATAGCACAAATGCAGAAGCATTAAAAGCTTATGTAAATTCAACATATAATACAGAAATGGATGCTGGCACAGCATATGCTCTTTCTTGGGCAGATGGTGCAAAAGCAGCTATTGAAGCAATAATCATAAACTATGACTTAACTCTTGCAGTTGAACAAAACTTAACGGTTGCAAAGAAAATTCTTAATGCAGCAGATTATGATTTTGTTGGATATGAGGGAGAATATGATGGCGTTCAACACGCCTTGGTAGTAGTTGGTGCTGACGAACTTATTGAATGTGAATTTGAAACAAAAGGCACAGTTAAAGATGTTGCAGACAATGCAACATACACTGCAATAATCACATTGGTTGATTCAGATAATTATACATTTGAGGGTGGAAATAATACTGGTTGGGCTGTTGATGGCACAAGTGCAAGCAAAACTGCACAAGTGTTAATCACTGCTGCTCCTCTTACAATCGCAGTTCAATACACAAAAACAACTGCAACATTCTCAATTAGTGGCTTTGTTGCTAGTGAAACAGAAGCTGTTTTAACTAACCTTGCTTATCTTGCAGATAATGCAAATACAAACATTGAAGGAAATGTTTACACAATAAATGGCTATGTTGCAAATGCTATAATAGTTTCTGCAACAAGCGACAACACAAACTACACAATTTCAAATGCTACATTAAGCAATATTAGAAAAGTTGAATATGTAGCAGGTGAATATGATGCAGAAAAAGCTGGTATGACTCCAACTTTGCCAGAAACAGAATACTTGTTTAATGGCTTCACAGCAGTTGAGCCAGAACCAGTTGAACTAGATCACTATACATTTATTCAATTTGCAAAAGTTGAAAGCAGTGATCCAGATGATGAATTTAATTTCGAAGAGAGTATTACAGAAAACAAAGTTGTTTATGTAATTTGGGAAGAAAATTCAAAGCATTCACTTACTTTATACTATATGGTAGAGGGTGATGTAGAAAATAAAGAGCAGGTTGGTGGAGTAGTTTACTATTATGATGATGTCGAAATCAATTATGATGACGAATTACCAACACTTGCAGTAAAAGATTGGTTTAAAATTCAAAATTGGTATAAAGATAGTTCGCTTGAAACAGAATTTGTTGATGGCACAAAACTTACCGAAAACACAGTTCTTTATGCCAACTATAAGTTTAATATCGGTCTTGGTGACGTTAATGCAAATGGAAGCGTAAATGCAAATGATATTACATTATACCGTCAATGGATTGTTGGTGGATATAATATAGTTGCTGTTGAAAGTGGCAAAGAGTGGGAAACTGTTAATTCAGAAGCGTATGCTACAAACAAGGCACTTGCTGATAACAACGAAAACAAAAATGCTTACTTTGTAAAAAGAGTTGCAGATGGCAATGCCGCAACAGCTGAATCATTAGAACTTGGAGATAGTCATTTAGATATTCGTGACGTATCAACGATTCGTATGGCTATGGTTGGCGGATATGGCTTCTCAATCATGGAAGGCAAATATGTTGACGGAGAAGAACTTATCGTTGTTAGGTCAATAACAATAAACAATGTAAGTGACCTTCTTATAGTTGCAAAAAGCGGAGCAGAAGCAAAACTTAATAATAACATTACAGAAGAAAATTTTGTCGCAGTATTAACAAACTGCACAAAAGATGTTTTAATTGACTTAAATGGCAAAACATTAACATTAAAATCTTTGAGTATTTCACTTGCACAAGACAATACAAGAAAGATTCAAATAAAAAATGGTAGTATCCGTGTTGCTACTGGAAAAGGAATTTCTTTAACTGCTCCAAATGGTTCAGTAATTTTGGATAATGTCACATTATATGATGAAGATGGACAATTTACACTTCAAGCAGCAAATCAAAGCTTGCACCTTGCAAATGCAGTTCAATTCTTGAAAAAAGGTACAGGAAATAGTGAAGTTGCCGCAGCAGTTAAAGTAGAAAAAGATACACACATTGTTGTTGAAGTACAAGCAGCGGTTACAGTTGAAAAACTTGTTGTAACAGAAAACTTTATTCCAACAGACAGTGAAGATGCTGATATTGCAATTGACAATAACAGTGAATTAACACAAACAATTCAAGTTGATGGAAATGTTAAAGAATACATTTCAAATCTTTCAGAATTAGTAGCCGCAGCTCAAAACGGTGGCGATTATAAACTTGTTGCCGATATTGAATATAATGGTCAAGTATCATTTACTCAAAGTGCAACACTTAACCTAAATGGTCATATTTTAAATTCAAAAAATCATGTTGCTCTTTCTGCATCTAATGGTGCTACACTCACTATTTATGGTGATGGAGAAGTTAGAGCACAAGAAATGTGCGTTATGGCATTTGATGGCTCTAATGTTGTAATCAATGGTGGAACTTACACAGCACGTGATAATGCAGTATTTGGAACAAATGGTTCAACAGGTAGAGGAAATAACACAATCACAATCAATGCTGGAACATTTAATGGACAAATCACAAGTGCAGGATATGTAGCTTGTGGTATATACGTAGCAAATAACGACACTGTAGTAGTAAACGGCGGAACATTTAACATTACAAACGGTGTTGGTATCCTTGCAAGAAGTGGAAATACAACGGTTGGAGCAGATGTTGTATTTAATGTTTCAGGTAATGGAACCCTTGGAAAAGTTGGTGATAGCAAGGTGACTGTTCCATCAGGAGAAGTTCTTGTTATTGATTATGCAGCAAACTACCCAGGTGGAGCTCCTACACTTACAAATAATGGCACATACAAAGTATATTCTTTAGTTGATGATGTGAATAGCTTGGTTGCTGTTAGAAATTTAGCAGACAAAATTGTTCTTGCAGACGATATTGTATTTAGCGGTAGTTTATCATTTGCAAAAGATACAAATCTTAACTTAAACAATCATTCTTTGGAATCCACAAACAATGTTGCTCTTTGGGCAACTCAAGGTTCAACTCTTACAATCAATGGTAATGGAGAGGTTAGGGCAAGAGAAATGTGTGCTATGGCAATTGATGGCTCTAAACTTATAATCAATGGTGGAACATACACGGCTTATGATAATGCAGTATTTGGAACAAATGGAACAGCAGGAAAGGGTAATAACACAATCACAATCAATGCTGGAACATTTAATGGACAAATCACAAGTGCAGGATATGTTGCTTGTGGCATATATGTAGCAAACAACGACACAGTTGTAGTAAACGGCGGAACATTTAACATCACAAATGGTGTTGGTATTGTTGCAAGAGCTGGTCAGACAACAATTGGCGAAAATGTAGTATTCAATGTTTCAGGTACAGAAACAACAGGAAAAGTTGGTGATAGCCGAGTAGTTATCCCATCAGGAAGAGTATTAGTTGTAGATTTAGCAGCTAACTATCCAGGATACAATGCAAACTTTGCATTTGTAAACAACACACAATACGGAGTTTATGCTTTAGTAGATTCACATGATGATATAGATGTTGTAAAAGCATTTGCAAATGAAATTGTACTTGATAAAAACATAACAACAGCTTCTGATATTGTTATTAGAACAGAAGTTGAATTTGATTTGAATGGTCACGATGTAGTATTTACAAATGGCGCAGGGTTCTCTGTATACACAAATGGTGTACTAACAATAAGTGGCAACGGCAATGTTAGCACAAGTGAAGTATGTCTATTTGCAGCAGATGGTGGTTCAATCATAGTAAATGGTGGAACATATACATCAACAGATAACTTCGTTATTGGAAGCAATGGCTCTACTGGTAGAGGTGGAAACACCTTTACAATCAATGCTGGAACATTTAATGGACAAATCACAAGTGCAGGATATGTAGCTTGTGGTATATACGTAGCAAATAACGACACAGTTGTAGTAAACGGCGGAACATTTAACATCACAAATGGTGTTGGAATCTTAGCAAGAAGCGGAAATACAACAGTAAAAGCTGACGTAGTATTTAATGTTTCTGGCAATGGCGAACTAGGAAAAGTTGGCGATAGTAAAGTGACAGTACCATCAGGCGAAGAACTTGTTTTGGATTTAAAAGCAAACTACCCAGGTGGAGTTCCAACAATCAACAACAATACATCACATGATGTTTATGTAGTTGTAGACGGAACATACACATTTGCAAACGATGATGCGTCATTCCATGCAGCACGTGGTGTGTATGACAATGTTATATTAACAGCAGATTTGTCAGATTATCTTTATGTGACTGAAGATATGAACATATACTTAAACGGACACACGATTGATGTAAGCAGCACTGGTTATGTTGCAATATATGTAGTAGATGGTGCGACACTTACAATAAATGGTGATGGTAATGTTATAGCAAGAGAGGGTTGCGTAATGGCATTTGATGGTTCATCATTTGTAGTAAATGGTGGAACATACACTTGCACAGACAACTTTGTATTTGGAACAAATGGTTCAACAGGCAGAGGAAATAACACAATCACAATCAATGCTGGAACATTTAATGGACAAATCACAAGTGCAGGATATGTAGCTTGTGGTATATACGTAGCAAATAACGATATAGTTGTAGTAAACGGCGGAACATTTAACATCACAAATGGTGTTGGAATCTTAGCAAGAAGTGGAAATACAACAGTAAAAGCTGGCGTAGTATTTAATGTTTCTGGCAATGGCGAACTTGGAAAAGTTGGCGATTCAAGAGTAGTTCTTCCAGCAGGAGAAGTTCTTGTTGTTGATTATGCAGCAAACTACCCAGGTGGCGAGCCAACACTTACAAATAATACTGCATACTTGGTTTATACTGTGAATAACTAACAAGGGAAAAAAATAAAATGATAAAGTCAAAAAAATATTTATTAAGTTTAATAGTTATATTTTTAGTTGTACTTGCCAGTGTAGCATTTGTTGCTACACCGTTTAATGGCGCAAAAAATTCTGCATATGCGGATATTCCGGCAAGTACAACGGGCTTTACCCCTACTAGAAACAAAAGCGAAGAAACTGTTTATCACCTGTTTAGAACGCAGATAGGCGAACTTACTGCTGGCAAAGAAATTATGTTTGTTGGTGGCGAAGGTTTGGCAAATACAATGGTCGTTCCAGTAATACCTCCTGGTAGTGCAACATTAAGAGTCACATCATCAGGAAAAGCATACATAACCGAAAGTTTAACTTGTTATGTAGATGTTATAGAAAGAGGAAATGGATTTGACTGGTGCGAAAGTGGAACATTAAACTACAATGCAACAGAATATAGCTGTTCGTATAGTGGTGTTCAGCACTACAAGGGTGCACCTTTTAATTATTCATCAAAAAAATATTACAACACAGCAAGAGTTGGCGTTTTTCAAAATAATGTTGCAGTAACAAATGCTAGCGTTAAATTATACGATGGTGAATCTTATTTCTCATTAAATAATGAAGGAAATGGGTATTATTCAAATAATCAGATATTTAATGGTGAATACGAAATTATTGTTAATAATGCTCATACTGGTCAACCACTTGTAATTAACAAATTCACAATTGGTGACGATGGCTACTTAGATGGCGCTGTGTTCTACAGTGGCAACACATACTCAGAAAATGTATACTTTTACACAATGCAAGTAAAAACATATCTTGATGGTAGTTTAAGCAATACTCCAGGAGATGTTTATCTTAAATCACCTTGCACAAACTGTGCTCTTACAAGAACATCAGCGGGTGTGTATGATATTTCATACATAATGAAAGAGAGTTCTGTTCGTGAAAACTACTCTGTAATTGTTGGTGGTAGAAACACAGGCTACACCTTAAACGATTTTACAAATTCATCTTTTAACAACAGTGCATCAATTTACTTCTACACATTAAAAGTAAATATAACTGCAGACACCGCTTGGACAGATGCAAAGGTAGAATTAAGAAATGACTATGGTGAAGTCCGTTCAGTTCTATCGTATAAGTCTACAAGTGGCACAACAACATTATATTCAAATATAATGCAAAAAGATGAAGCATCTTCCCCAGAAAAAATGACGGTTTTTGTTGACTATGTATCAACCGATGAACCAATTTATGCAGTACGTACTGGACAAATTGGTTCAGAAGGTGACCAAACATTTGTAAATTTAACATACTATAATGCAACAATAAATTTAAGACTAGACAATTCGGCATTTACTTTAAATTATCCAGTAACAGTTTCTAATGGTGTAAGTTCTTATTCTTTAACAAATTCAACTGGCACACTTTCTTTAAGAGTAAGACAAATTATGTCTAACAACCAAGAGCTTCCTTACAGTGTTGTTGTTTCTGGCGTTACCGACAACCTTTCACCATTAACATTTACAAAAGAAAATAAAACAGTAACATATAATTATTATACTGTTAAATTTTATACATACAATTTAAGTGGAACAAATTACAATTCTGCAGTGTATAGAACACAATATGTAAGACAAAATAGCACTCCATCACTTGTCTCTGACCCATATGTAGTTGGTATGACATTTGATAAATGGAGTCTTACAACTTGGAGCATAAATGAAAATTTAGATAATATTACAGAATATAATTTTTCTAATGCAATAACTGCAAAAACAAACATTTATCCACACTTTGCAAAAACAGAAGTAAAAATTAACGAAAGTTTTATAAAATGTGCAGTAAATGGCACTCAATCAAGCACAGGTGTTGCATTCCGCATGGCAAATGTTACAATTTCTGGCTTTGAAAAAGGTAACAATTCAATAAAGAGTATTTTGTTAAACTTAACAAATGTTGAATCGGTTTACTTTTATTCAACAAGTGGAAAAACATACAAACAAGGTCAAAATGCAAACCTATCCACTGTTAGCGGTGGATACATGGCAAATCAATCTGCTGTTACAGTAACATTTAATAACAAGGTTTCTATGGCAACAGCACAAGATTACATTAGAAACAACATTGTTATAAAGCCAATAGTAAATCAAGATGTAGAAGTTACTTTAACAGTTTCTGATGGTGTTTTGTCAACAAGTTCAACCACTTCTATTACACAGTCACAATGGAATGGAACACAATGGACAGTTAAAGCAGCAGGAACTTATAGATCTTGGTGGATTGGCTCAGGTCAAGGTGTTCAATATGTTTACTTCACAGGAAATTGCACATTCAATGGTGACAACGATGGTTGGGGTGGTATTGAAGTTTATGGAACATGTTATTTATATATACCAACTGGCGTAACAGTTACATGTAATGGTGTTGCAGGCAGTGGAACCAGACAAGGTGGTGCTGGTATTTATGTTGCATCAGGAAACACTCTATATGTTTTGGGCAACGGAACATTGGTAGCCAATGGTGGTAAAGCAGGAAATGGTTCAAACGGTGCCGGTGGCGGTGGCGGCTGGAAAAGTGGTAGCACTTATTATTCCGGTGGCGGTGGCGCCGGTGGTGCCGGTGGCGGTGGCGCAGGTGCTGGTATCGGAACACACGGAGCAGCTGGTGGCTCCGGTGGCGGTGGCGGTGCCGGTGGCTCTGTTGGCTGGTCTAGCAAAGGCAAGGCACAATTCTGGGGTAAAGCAGGTAGTGCAGGAAGCACTGGTGGAACTCCAAGTGCAGCAGGAAATATTTATGCAACATCATCGGTAACAGTTAATGCATATGGTGGAGCAAAAGGTTCTAATGGTAACGGTGGTGGAGCTGGTGGATATCAAACTGACTCAGGAACCGGTTGGAAATATAATCACTGTGCAGCCGGCGGTGGCGGCGGCGGTGGTGGCGCTGCAGGATACGCAGGAAATAGCATCGGTGCTGGTGGAGCCGGCGGCGGTGGTGGCGGCGGCGGTGGTTCCGGCGCTTGTGACTATCATAGCAATACCGATTACAACTGCATTGGTGGTGGTAAAGGCGGTAAAGGTGGCTATGGTGCAAATGGTCAAGCTGGTGGCGGTGGAAACGCACATTGCGATCACCAAGACGTTCCTGGTGGAAACGGTGGTGGTGCTGGTAATGGTGGAACTGCCGGTGCAAGCAAGTCTAAAAGCAGTTTTGATATTAGTACCGATTCAAACACAAAATGGACAGTTACATTTACTGGTGCAACATCAAACGGCACACAATACTATTCATTTAATAGCACTGTAATAACAGTTCCTGACTATGTTCCAACAGGTAAAAACTTGTTCCTTGGTTGGAAGGTTAAAACCTATGCAATTAACACATACGGTGGTGCATCTTCAAGACCATTAACAACAGCCGAAACAACTTTATATCAACCAGGTGAAACAATCACAACAGCATTAGGAACATACGGAAATGTTGTTTTGCAGGCAGTAACAATGCCTTATGATGGTAAAATAGCACAGGACAAACTTAATGTTGCAAAAAGATATTTTGCATCGTCAAGCCCAAGCACACCAACATATTACACATATTCAATTCAAACATATGTAGATAATGTTAAAAAAGATGTTGGCACAATGGTATTTACCATAAACGGAAAAAATTACAAGGTAGAATCATCTGCTTCAAGTGCTGGCTTGTATTCTTTAACACTAGAAACAAATGTTTCAACATTTACTGCAAAAGTAGACGGTGTAAACATTTCTGGCACATTAAACAAAGGCTCTAATAATGTTTACTTTGAAACAATGAAAGTCAGAGTTACTGGTCACGATAATGTTCAGTCTGTTAAACTTTCTGGCTCAAATGCACCAATTCTTCAAAAAGATGAAAGTGCAAGCAATGGATTAACAACTGTTTATAGTTCAGTAAAACAAAAGAATTTAGATACAAATTCATACCCAATAATTGTTAACGGTAAAACAATTTCAACATCTACAGCAGTTGCAAAGTATGGAACAACGGCAACAGTGCCATTTAGCAAAATAAATGTTACTTTAAATACAAATATGGCTATAGAAACTGTAGAATTAGTTGATTCAAATCAAAATTCTATTGCTTTAAGAAATGTAAACAATACTTGGACAGCGGTAGAATTATTAGACAACAGTACAACTTATTCAATTTATGCTAATGGATTTGATACAAAGGTTACAACAAAATTTAACGCTTCATCTGTATCTGCCACAGCAAAAATTTACGAATTTAAGTTAGTTACAAGAATTAACGGAGTTGTTTCTTCATCTATTGCAAAACTAACAGTAAATGGTAAAGAAACAACAATGAAAACTCAACCAAGCACCAAAAAGTCAGCACCAAATGACATAGAATATTGGAGTTATGTTGTAGTAAGTGATGACGCAGTGGCAATAGAGTCAAATGGTACACAGGTTACATCTGTTACTCCAAACAATAATTTATCAGAAACATATATCGATTATTTCACTGTTGAATACGACAAGGGTAGTGCAACAGGTGATGTTCCAGTAGATGACAACATTTATCTTGCTGGTGATGAAATAACTGTTCTTTCTTATAACAATTTAAAAACATCAAATGATAATAGTTATCTTGCAGGTTGGTCAGCAGGTGGCAATAACTACACCGAGGGTGATACAACAACAATAACTGGACCACTTGTTTTAACCGCAGTGTTATCTGATGTTTTATTAAAAGTTCACTATGTAGATTATTTTGGTGAATTAGAAGTTAAGTCACAATTAAGTTTAACCGACAAACTTGTTGCGTATGATGGCAATATGGCACTAGAATCATTTAATGATTATGGTAGAACATACACATTAAAGGGTTGGGTTCTTGGTATTGATGAAACTAAAAAAATATACGAAAGTGGCGAAGTAACAAATTTTGTTGCTGGTAATGTACTAGGTGATAGCACCGAAGAAGTTAATGTATATTTTACAGCAGTTTATGATATTGCATATTTAAACGGACTTCATTTTGAACTAGAGTTTAGTGAAGAAGATGACCCACAAAAAACCGGACTTAAAGTTTTGGGCAATGTAGGTGAAACATTCACAGTAAACTACAAAGTTACAATAAATGATGGTGTTAATGCATTACTATTATTGCCAGAATATGACAAAAATATATTTGAAATAGTAGATGTTACTGCCAATGGCACAACCGCTTTAGGTGCAGGCACAGTTTCATCAAATTACAATAGTAATGCGTTAAAAATAGCATTTGATAATACAGAATTGTATAACACGACTGGGGATATTTTAATTAGTATTACGTACAGAGTTACAAAAACAGTCCCAGGCAAATATTCAGATTTTGGTCTTGTTTTAGACTATCCTACAGTTACAACCGAAGAAGTAGATAATGTTACAAGGAGCAACGCTTGGTACATTTTAAATGAACAAGGAAGCCATTCTGCAATTCATAATGAAGTCAAAATATTTGTAGATAACACAATATCTGTAACAATTCAGGCTTCAGGAACAATAACAATAGCAGAACAAACGGTTGTTTATCATGCAGAAGCCTTAACAGTTGGTGATATATTCACACTTGCAACAACATTTGAAAGTGGAGAAACATATTACGAATTTGTTGGTGGTGAATTTGTTGTAAATAGCAATGTAAATTCAAGCAACTTTGCAGATAAGCGTTACTATATTGCAAACGCAGTAAACGATGTATTATTTAACTACAGTGCAATCGCACAACAAGAAGATTGCTTAACACCAGCAGTATTCACAATTAAATGGTATTCGTATGATTCAGAAATGGATACTTATACCGAGATAAATGCTCCAATAAATGTTGGCGATTATTATGTTGGCGTTTCGGCATCTGCAAGCGATTTCGTTTATAAGGTAGACGAAGTTAAACAAATAGTTCATATTGTTAAAGCAAATGTAACTTACACAATAGACGACAAAACAAGCGTTTGGAGCGAAGCAATTGTAGAATTAACAGGTGATGTAACAGATGGCATTGTTTATGGCAATGATAATTTAAGTGTTCAACTTTCTACAACTGCAACAAGTCAATCAAATGTTGGCAACTACCAAATAACAGGAACATACGACAACGATAACTACAATGTAACATTTGTTAACGGAAATTATGAAATTACCAAAAAGCAAATAGAACTTGGATTAGATGCAACAGCAAAATTTAATGATGGTTCATTTGCATACAATGGTGAAGAAAGAAGAATATATGCAGACATTGCAGAGTTCTATGCCGAAATCTTGTCTGTAACCTATGCCGGTGGACAAACTGGTTGCAGTGGAAATGGTGCAATAGATGTTAGATTTAATGATGATAACGAAGTTATTGCATACAACATTGTTGCAACATTCACAATAAATGAAAACTATGTTCAAAATTGTGAATTTATTAAAGATGAATATGATAATGATATAAACACATTATCTGCCGACTTAACTATAACAATAAACGGAATAACAAAAGCGCAGTTTGAAGCACTAATAAACGATTTTGTAGAATTTATTGTTGTAGATGGGGAAACAAACAATATTTTAACCCCACAAGATAATGCTATGGGCTACTTAAAAACTTATGATGCAGTATTAGAATATGCAAAAGTAGTGGTTAGCACAGAAAATAATAATGGCACAAATAATAAAATTTCACCAATTATCACATATAAGTTAAATAATGATGAAAGTGTTGAAATTAACACAGCAACAAATTTTGATTACACCAATTACAAGGTTAAAAATGCAAACACTTACGATGTTGTAGTAACATTTAAACCAGGAAAAGGTTATGCATTTGAAGTAGATGTTAATCCAGTTTATACAATAACAATGACAATTAACAGACACTCTTTAACAATTGGTGCAAGTGCCGTTGTAGCATACTTAGATGATGCTCCACAAATTACAATAGATAACGGTACAAATTCTTGGGTTGCTGGCGAAAGTTACGCAACCTACGGCGTTGAAGATGCACAGCACTTTACAAATTTGGTTTTAACCACGTATGAAAAGGGTGATGTTGCAGGAACAACATATTATTTGCAATGGAACCAATTAGTAGAAGTTGGAAATGATTATCAAACAGCAGAGGAAGTGCTATCAGAAATTATATACAACTACGATATAACATTAACAACAACTAACAATAACATTGTTAACAAAAAGATTATAAATGTTAATGACTACACATTTAATGGTTATTCTTCAATATATGATGGCTTAGAACATACACTCGTAGTGTTAAAAGATGATGAACCATTGCTAACCAATGACTCAATTGTATCATATTCAATAGAACACAACTTGGCACAAAAGAGTGTAGTTAAAGATGTTGCAGATAGTGGTAACTACATTGCTTCAATTTCACTAAATGATACAGATAATTACATCTTTAGCGAAAGCGAAGGACAATACTGGACACTTAACAACACAAACACAAGTGCTACGGTAACAAAAGAAGTTTCAATTGCTCCTAAAGCACTTATTATAGAAGTTGAATACACAACAAAAACAACTGCATCGTTAAGCCTTACAGGATTAGTTGAACAAGAAGATGAAAGCGTTTTAACAAACCTAACATATTTGTCAAATCAAACTCCAATTCAAAACACTTTAACAGCAACAATAGATGGTCAATTTATAATAACAGCACAAAGCGATAACACCAATTACACATTCTCTGAATATAAAATTGCTGTTTATAAAGTAACATTTGCAAGTGGAGATTATGATGAGTCGGTTGCTGGCAGTGGATATGTTCCACAAAATATGCCAGAATGCCAATACATATTTAGTGGTTATGATGCAGACACATTTGATGTTGCAGAGCATACCGGAATGTTTACAGCAGATGTACCTGCAGAAATTCCAACATTAAGACATTACACATTTAATTTCTGGTCAAGTGATGAGCAAAATCAATTTAATTTTGCAACAATAATAGAAAACAATATTACAATCTATGCAATTTGGCAAGAAAATGAAACATATACAATTACATATAAATATAGTATTGATAACCAAACAACTTGGAACAATTTGATTGTGGATACTCTTTATACTGACGATCTATTAGTTTATGGAGATACTTTACAATCACTTGAAGAAAAGAATTGGTTTATTGGTGATGTTTGGTATTTTGACCAAAACTTACAAAATAAAGTTTTAAATAATATTTATTTAGACTCTGATACAGTTTTATATGGACACTATCGTTTTGATATTGGTGTTGGAGATGTTAATGCCGATGGAAATGTAAATGCAAACGATATCACATTATATCGTCAGTGGATTGTTGGTGGATATTCTATGATAGTTGTTGAAGCTGGCGATGAATGGGCTACTGTTACAGGTAATTCATTTAATACAAACAATACTTACTTTGTAAAGAGAGTTGCAGACAGCAATGCTCAAACAAGTAGTTCGGTTGTTTTAGGCGATAATTCACTTGACATTCGTGACGTTTCAACAATTCGTATGGCTTTGGTTGGTGGTTATGGATTTGACATTGCAACAGGCGTAGAGACAACTAAGGATTGTTTAGTTATTATTTCTGTTTCAGAAATTGATAACATAAGTAAATTATTGTTAACAATAGCTACCGGCAAAAAAGCAAAAATATCAAAAGATATAAACGAAAGTTCGGCAATAGTTGATATTAGTAATTTACAAAAGAATATTGTTATTGATTTAAACGGAAACACAATAACCGTTCCATCATTTAGCATTGCGCTTGCAAATAACTTTGATGGAAGAATAGAGATATTCAATGGTTCTATTGTCGCAGAAAATGGCATAAATTTATCAGCACCAAGTGGAACAATCGTACTTAAAAATGTCACAATGTTTGACAAAAACGGGGAATTCACTCTTTCAGCAGCAAATCATAGTTTGCATTTTGTAGGAAATGTAGAACTATTAAAAGATGACGGAAATGGAAATCAAGTTGCTGCTGATGTGACTATTCCTTCAACAACTCACGTAGTTGTTGAAAGTGGTGCAACTTTAACACTTAAAAACATTGTAGTTCAACAGGTTCAGGGACATACTTTAAGCATAGAAATGAACAATTCACAAGATGAACTATTAGCAGTTCAAGGTGACTATGTTGTTTCTGGTTCAAATGCAGATGTTATAAACCCATTTGTTACGGTTTGTACAAGTTTTGAACTTATTGATGCCGCTTTAAATGGATTTGATATTTGTATTGGCAATGATATTGTTTTAACAAACCAAGTTGTTTTCACAAAGAGTGCAACACTTAATTTTAATAGTAAAACTATTACAAAAAATGGCGGTTATGCAATTGTTGCAACAGGTTCTGATGTTGTTTTAACAATCACGGGAAATGGAACAATAAATGCTACCGGTCGTGCAGTTTGTGCCGATAATAATTCTAATATTATTATAGAAAACGGAACATTTATTTCTGGAAATGTTGCATTGTGTGCAAACGATGGTGCTGTATTAACAATCAATGATGCAAATGTCACAGCACAAGAAGGTTGCGTAATGGCATTTGATGGTTCATCATTTGTAGTAAATGGTGGAACATACACTTGCACAGACAACTTTGTATTTGGAACAAATGGTTCAACAGGCAGAGGAAATAACACAATCACAATCAATGCTGGAATATTTAATGGACAAATCACAAGTACTGGATATGTAGCTTGTGGTATATACGTAGCAAATAACGACACAGTTGTAGTAAACGGCGGAACATTTAACATCACAAATGGTGTTGGAATCTTAGCAAGAAGCGGAAATACAACAGTAAAAGCTGGCGTAGTATTTAATGTTTCTGGCAATGGCGAACTTGGAAAGGTTGGAGATAGTCAGGTGACAGTACCATCAGGTAAAGAACTTGTTTTAGATTTAAAAGCAAACTATCCAGGTGGTAGTCCAGTTCTTGTAAACAACAATGTTGCATACGAGATATACACCGTGGAAGCATAAAAAACAAACAAACGCAATATTTATTTGCTTTAAATTTTAAAGTTTTAAAGTAAATATTTAAAAATGTTGTTCATGTTTGATTATAAATCTTTTATAATAATAAAAAACTCTTCTTGGGTTGTTTAATCCATTATGTTAGAAGAGTTTTTTTATGTTAATAAAAAATAGAATAGTACAAACAACAAAAAACAACTATTGCAAAATTGTTTTTTGTATGATATAATTTAAACTCATTAGAGATAATGAATGATAAAGGAGGGAAGCAATATGATGGTAAGTGATGGTTATACTACTAAGTATTTAAAAAGTGAAAAAGTTGACGAAAGGTCTTTAAAAAATGTAAAAATGGTAAAAGATGGAGATAGTCGTAATCGAGAAATTGGCGAGGTTGATTTAATAAATGTGTCACAAAAAGAGTTGATTGGTGTATTTGGGTGTATGAATAATATTAAAGAATCATTTAATTATTTAACCATATCATTAAATGATGGCAAATGTGAATCAAATAAAGAAATGGGAAAATATTTTAATATGCTTGAAAAAGAATTAAACATGGAATCAAAAGATTTGTTCGGTTTGCTTAAAAGCTATTTGGTAATGAATAAAAATCAAAAAAAATATAAAGCTTTTACTGAGCTATTAAATGCAACTTGTAAACTTGTTTATGAAGATTATGATGGATATGTGTATTATGATTATGATGAACACCCACATCCTTTACAAAAAGATGTAGACCATAATTATGTTGGAGATTACTCTTTGATTCTTGTTAAGCCAATTCCATTTAAAACTATTGAAGTTTTAAAAAATGGAGTTGAGAGATTACAACAAGAGGTTAAAAGATTACAAGAGAAAGAAAGACAAAAAACATTAAATAATTTTGACGAAAAACATTCAACTGCCGAACTTGATGAATTAAGCAAAATTTTATAATGTTATAAAAGGTAAAAGGTAAAATGAAAGAAAGAAAAGGGTTGATAATAGAAGGCATAAAAAACTTAAATTCTTCTGATAAACAACAAGTATTAAAAATAAATATAGAAAACAATGTTAAAAATGGTGGCCAGTTACATTATGCTGGAATTTTGCAACACGATTTTGTCGTTCTAGCAAAAATAGCTAATAAGGTAGTTGGTTATGCATTATTAAAATCATCATTTTTGGCTGATGATGATTTGTATGTTATGCAGGTTGCTGTTGATAAAAACTTACAGCACTTGGGCATTGGTTCTAAGCTATATGAATATGCTTATAAATATTCAAAAGGTTTTCCATATTTAACAGCAAATGTTAATGAGGCAAATGGTATATCTCAAGGCTTTCATAAAAAGATGGGATTTAGGCATTGCGGATACAACAATCTTGGAATGATATATGTAAGACCAATATCAAAAGAAGTTATTAACACCCTAGATGATGCAAAGCCAGAATCATTTGATATTGAACTACCAAACAACTATTTAGAAAGAGTTATTTAATTGTTTTAAATATAGTTCAATTATAAAAATATTGATTTAAAAGAAAACAGCACTTAAAAACTAAGTGCTGTCTTTTTTTGTTACAGAAAACCACAGAGGCTTTACCTTTGAGAAAAATACCTCCTATGTTAAAATATCTTCGTAGGCCAAACAAAAGAAGTTTAACATAGGAAGTTTAATCGTTATGAACGACAAAAAGAAATAAACTTCGCCATATTCGTTTTCACGATTTAAGGCACTCTTGTGCCAGTATAATGCTTAAAAAATGGTGTGCCAATGAAAAACATACAAGAATGGTTGGGTCACGCTGATTTTGGAACAACGGCGAACATTTACATCCATTTGGACTATTCAGCAAAACAAAGTTCAGCAGACACTATTTCAAATGTTTTTGATTTTGTTGAGCAAGAAAGTATCAAATCAAAAATTGATGAAGAACAACTTGTAAAAGAAAAAGAAGAACAAGAGAAAAAGGAATTGCAAGAGAGAATTGCTTTGCTTGAAGAACAATTAAGAAGAGAGCGAGAAGATGAAGAATACCAAGAATATTTAAGAGAGCGAGAAGAACGCAGAAGGCGACAAAAAGATAGCGAAATGGAAATTTAAGTATTGTTGTAAATGGTAGTACATTATGATATAATGTCTTTATGAATAATAAAAAAATTGTATTGGATACTAATATAGTTAAGGATTTATTAAAGTATCATAAGGATAAACAGTATAAATCAAAAAATAGTATTGATACTGAAAAAGTATATAACTACATAACCAATATGGAATTTGATGGGG
>JAGCEE010000259.1 GCA_017650795.1 Clostridia bacterium
ACTGCCATTACTCCATCACCCAAATACTTATCTATAAAACCATTATATTTTTTTATTATTGGCGAAACAATATTTAGGTATGAATTTATATACGAAAAGTTTTCTTCTAAACTAAGTGAAGTGCTAAGTCCGTTTGAATTTCTTATATCGCAAAAAAGTGTAGTCACCTCTTTTTTAACCTGCGTTCCAACAACCAAATCCAAAACCGACTTTTTGCCTAAAAAAGTAATAAATTGCTTTGGAATATATTTTTGATATTCAGTATTGGTTGCCCTAATTATGCTTTCTTTTCGCTTATAGTTGTCGTTTATTTTATTTAAAGCATATTCCATGTTTTTAAACTGCTTTGTGCCACCAATTTCTATTCTATCTTTTATATTTCCATCGGACAGCCTCTCTATTGCCTGTTCTAACCTTCTTAATGGCTTTGTTATTACCTTAAATAATATAAATACAATAAGAAGATAAATTGCTGTAAGTACAATAATCCAAAGATAGTTGTTATAGTTTGTTTGGTTTATTTGTAGTACTTGCCTTACAAATGTGACGGCTTCGTTATTGTAATTAAAAATTGTTGCCAAAAAATACATTGCCGTTGCAAATGTGACAGTTAGTGGCACAACACTAAAAAAAAGCAAAGCACTAAATTTTTGACTCCTTAAAAAGCGAGTATAAACAATAGTTCCAAATATAAAATTAAACGCCATTAGTATTATTGAAATCCATGTCATAGAGTTTAAATCTATGGAAAATCCATTACCTGTAATTGATATGGCAGAAAAGAAAAATGATGATGTTAAAATAACACCAACAAGTGTGATAAAAAATAACGCCATAAAAACTTTTGTACTTGTTCGCATGTTGTTATTTTTGGTAAGTTAATAAAAATTATTCAATAATCACTTAATTGCACTTGTTTTAATTCATCTTTTGCTATTAAGTAGCACACAAAAACCCAAATTATTAAAATCACTTGCAAAATATATGAACATATGCTATATTGGTTCTCGTAAATATTTGCAGGTGTGGTGGAATGGCAGACGCGAAGGACTCAAAATCCTTTGTTGGCGACAACGTGTGGGTTCAAGTCCCACCACCTGCACCAAAAAAAATTGTTGTCCTTTGGGCAACTTTTTTTTAAAAAGTTTACCATTAGCGGACACAATTTTTTCTTACCGACCACACGCGAAAGTCGCTTCGCTTTGTTTCGGTCGGTACTCTCTTGCGAAGAATTATCTTACGAAGAAAATAAAGTGTGTCAAAAATATATTCTTGTTGTCCTTTGGGCAACTTTTTTTTAAAAAAGTATGCCGATACCTGCAATAATTTTTTTATTGTGCGAATTACAATTAAGCATCAATGAAGATTATATAATAAAAATGAGTATTGACACGCGTTAAGTTTTAATCTATAATTCAAGTAATTAAGAAATATAGGAGTATTTATGAGAAAATACATTCCTTACATTGTATTATGTTTTACTTTGATTGTTAGTATTATTTTTAATGTGTTGCTCATTGTCAAATCAGATAAAAAGGCTGAGCATATATTTAATAACTCAATTTATAGCATTGTAGAAATAAAAGCATCAAGCGAAGATGTTGGAGAAAGCTTTGGAACGGCAGAGTTTATTGGTTCTGATGGTACACTTATTACCAATGCTCACGTTATTACATATAAAAAAATGGGAACTTATTACACTTTTGATAACTTAAACATAAGATTTTCATTTGAAGAAAACTATCGTTCAGTATCTTTAATAAAATACGATAACGATTTAGATTTGGCAGTATTAAAACTTGATGATTTAAAATGCAATTTTAAACCAATATCGTTTGGTGATTCTTCAAATATAAAAAATGGTAATGGGGTTTATGCAATTGGCAATTTAAATAATGCTGGTTTATCAATTACCGAAGGCATTATTTCAAATGCAGATATTCAAGTCACTTATGATGGAATTACAAGAAATGTAATCCAATGTGATTTAACAATCGCTGATGGAAATAGTGGTGGTGCCTTGCTTGATTTAAGTGGTAAATTAATAGGAATAACAACTTTTAGATTAAAAGACAACAAAGGCAATGTTATTTATGGTATTTCATATTGTGTGCCTGCAAACACAGTATTGGGATATATATAAAAAAATGGGAGGTTAAAATATGAAAAAGAAAAAACTGTTTAGTTTGATTACAACATTGACTCTCGCACTTGTATTGTTTTTGACTCCATGTTTAATCAAAATAAACGAAACAAGTCAAACCGTTAGAACAACAAGCATAGAAATAACAAGACAAGAAGTTGACTATCAGAGTGTTCTTGATGAGTTTGAAAATGCCGCGCTCGAGACAGAAGGCTCGCTTACAACATTTGTTGGCTATAAATCAATAAATATTACAGAATTAAATGGATTGGATTTAGTAAGCGAAACAGACGTTGATAAAAACACTGAGGTAAGTGTTAAATACAATTTTAGTTATGATAGCGAAACTAATATTGTGACTTTAAGTGCAGAACTTATAGATGAACTTGGAGAAATCCAAATAGATACCATAACGGGCATAGCATTCATTAACGAATATGGTGAAATTGATGCTGTTATGAATATTGATGGTGAGGGAATTTTGCTCAGTGAAATGAAAGATGCAGGACTGATTGCAAATTGTGGATGGTTCTCAAAACTTATTAAAAAAGTTGTAAAAGCGGTCGCAGTTGTCGCTGCCGTAGTGGCAGCCGTCGCAGTGACAGCAGCCGTTGTAATTGCAACTGCCGGAGCTGCAGCACCGGCAGTAGTCGCAGCTGGGGTTGGAATCACTGCAGGCACATCATTAGCAACAACAGCAATTGCATCGACATGTTTAACCGTTGCTATGGTTGCAGCCGGTATATCATTAGCATCTACACTTGTTGCAGAATTGAATTTTGAGGGAGTTAACTACAAATTGGAAGAATACTCTAAGGTTGCCAAAGAATTATTAAAAGGTTTTTATTACTTAGCTATAGGCGATAGCGAAGGAAGAATGCTAATCTCTCCAATTAGACTACCATCGGTTGCTCTAGCATCATTGGCCATGAAAACCGGTTTGAGCGTTTATTCACCAGACTCGCTTGAAGCATATGCTGCCGCACAGTTGGCTGGCGATGGATTAGCACCCGTTTTAGACCCAGCACATAAAGATGGTTATTTTGCTCATTATCATGCTTTTGGTAGACCAAGACCATCATCTCATGCATTTTATGGCGTTCCAACGACAAAAGGTTCTTATTTATAAAAAGGAAGATAAAAATGAAATTAAACTTTAAAACCTTAAATAAACTTATGATATCAAAGTATAAGGCAACAACTATCTCTAAACAACAATTTAAAGATATGCTTTATGGTTTAAACAGAACAGATTTAAGCGATAATATAAGTGAACTTACTGAGGGAATAATAAAGACAGAAAATACTGTTTTCTATATGATAAACGATGTTAAGGTATTAAATGATAATTGCAAATGTTTAAATCCCAAGATGTTCCCTAATGGAAAAGTTTTGGCCGCACCATTATCTATGTTTTATCCTTACATATTGTTTGTTGTTGAAAAATCAGAAGATGGAAAAAATGTAATAAATTATGCCAAATGGGGTTCTTTTGCTGATAACATTTTTGATGAATTGGCAGAACTTAATAATCAATAATTGAAGTTAACTTTTTGTTGTAGTATAAAACCACCGGATAATCCGGTGGTTTTTTGTACAATAAAACACTTACATTCGCTCCCGTTATTCTTGCGTTCCTAAAAAAAATTGCAATTTTTTGTTGCAATTTTTTAAATCCATAAATATTAACAACATATGTTATTACATTTCTGCTGTTTCTTCGTAATCCTTATTTTTTAGCAAAGTATACCCTCTTTTTAATGCTTCTTGTTTTATTTCTTCGAGAGGGAATCCAACTTTTCTTATGGACAATGGTAAGATGCCAAATTTATGAGTATACTGAATATCTTCCCAACTTAACTTTAAGTCGGTAAAAATAGCCACAAATAAACAATTTTCCACATAAGCCATAGTGTCTGTATCTTTCTTTCTATAATCTTCTTTTACTTTTTTATAACGTGCTTCGCATGATTGTCTGTCTTCACCAAAAAATTCTTGAGCCCTTTTGATTATTTCTTCTTTGTTTTTAGGGTCAGCAAAGTACTTTGCGTTTCTTTTTTCTGTTTCTTCTGCAAGTTTATAATTAGATAAAAGTTCTTTAACTACTTCTACTTTATTTTTACAATTTTTTGTTCGCGAAACCAAATCTCCAGTAAACTCAGTTAAAAAATCCATTCCGGCATGTGTAATGTTTGTACTATAAAACATAGTAATTTTTTCTCCTTTTTTTTCAAAAATATATCACTATTTGTCAATGTTGTCAATAATCTTTTTTTTAATCAAGAGTATTGTAAATCAAGTTTGCATTTTCATTTTTTATTTTACTTTTCTATTTCACTCTTTGCTTTTATTGATGGAATGCTAGCCACAAATCCGTTTAAGCGCAAATCAATAAGACAACTTTTATCAAACGATTCAGATACTTTGGCTTGAATGCCATTTGTTTTTTGGAAATTATTTAGTATTTGTATAACTTTGTTATAAAAGTATTTTTTATTAAACACATGCATAAGTGATGACCTAGAACCATCCCTAAACTCTGCAAAAACACTTACACCATTAAATTTTATTAAACCATCATAATATCCCAAACCAACAAATTCTTTTTTATTAAAAGCATAAGAGCCATCAAAAACTACAAAATCATCCATGTAAAATTTGCCAACAACTTTTTTTAAATCGTCTATTGGCTCAAACAAAAAAGATAACACGCTTTCTGGCTTGGTTAATGGAACTATTTCGTACTCGCCTTTTTGATTTGTTATTAATGCGCCCAAGTATCTTTTATGGTTTAATGTGTATGGTTTAATCATTAGCACATTTTTGCTACTTGCAATTCTCTTTAAATTTTCGTCAATATAATTCATATTCTCTCCTAAAAGATGTATAAGATTATAGCACAATATCACAAAAAATGCAATATGTAAAATGATAATTATTCATACGTTTCATATAGTACGTATGTATACAAATTAGATATTGCATTCTATTTTGTTATGTGTTATAATCCCTTCACAAGGAGAGATTATGAAAAAGTATTTATTTGATAAAATAGAAATTTGTAGAAATTGTGTAGTATTTCATACATCTAGAGAAGCAACTCTTATTGAGGCTTTATCTTTGCATCATAAAGATTACGGATATAATGCCCCACTTTTGGCAATGCCAACAAGACATGCTGATGCATGGAATAATAACCGAGTATTTTTTGCAGAAAATTTAGAACAGTTTTTAAAGTTGCTATCAAAAACTAGTTTTTGCGGAAAAGATTACTTTATTGTAAATAGTGATAATGAAGAAAAAACTTTTGAAGAATTATTAAAAGAATTCGCTAAAATGGTTAACAAGCAAACCGAACTAAATAAAGAAGAAGTAGAAAAGTTTTATACAGAAGCATACAAGATTAGGAACAGGGCAAAAAATATTGAAAAATTATTAAATAATAACCCTAGCGAGTTTAATAAATAAGCCAAGATTAAAAACATTAAAGCAATAAAAAAATATTTAA
>JAGCEE010000027.1 GCA_017650795.1 Clostridia bacterium
ATTAACTACTACATTTTATGGCATAAACAATAATTATGTATTTGCCGAACAATACTACTACACTTATGATGTAGAACATCTGTTTTTTCATTGTTTAATTGCATATCCAGAAATAGCGTTTGCCCCAAACAATCCAATCAAAAAAAGTTATTTGAATGACTGCATCACTCCTCTTGAATTTTGCCGAGTTTTGGATTCATTGTACAAAAACAACTATGTGCTGGTTTCAATTTGCGATTGTTTTTATGTAGAAAATAATATTGCATACAAACAAAAGATAAAAGTGCCATGTGGCAAAAAGGCAATTATACTCAGCTTTGATGATGTAAACTATGATAGCAAGAAAATTGGCTATGGCATGGTTGACAAAATAATTTTAGACAATAAAGGCGACATAGCCACACAAACAAAACTTAAAGACAAAATAGATGTTTCTTACAATCGTGAATTTTTACCAATTTTGGAAAACTTTATTAAATCACATCCTGATTTTTCGTACAATGGCGCAAGAGGCACCATTAACCTTACAGGCTATGACGGAATACTCGGATACCGAACAAGCCACACAAACACATCAGAGCAAAAAGATTTAGAAATAACCATTGCAAAAAATGTAGTGACAAAATTAAAATCGCTTGGGTGGACATTTGCCTGCCACAGTTATGGTCATTATCATATGAAAAAGATTAGTGATGAAAAATTTAAGCAAGAAATAACTAATTGGAAAAACGAGGTAAAACCTCTAATTGGAAAAACTAATATTTATGTTTATCCTTATGGTGAGTGGGAGGTATTTAAAAATGGTGATTACTCGCAAAAACACAAAATGCTTCTTGACAATGGCTTTAATCTTTTTTGTGGTGTTGGTATGAAAACATTTTACTCGTACCTACCAAATAATTCGGGCAAAAAAGTGCTTTTTATGGACAGAAAGGTTGTGGACGGAACAACACTTCGCTCCAACAATCAGTATTTAAAGCCGTTCTTTTCGCCAACGGAAATAATAGATTCATTGCGACCATTATAATAAAAGTTGAAAAAAAATCAGCTAAAAATAAATAAAAATAATCAAAAATTACCTAAAAATCCAACAAATACTTGGTAGCAGATGCCTCTACAATAATATTTGCAATGTAGTTTAAATTACTTTCTAAATCTAATTCATCAACATCAAATCTCACATACTCGCAAAGCCCAATGGTTTCATTAGGAAGTACTGGTTGATTTAAATAAATATATCCGTCATCTCCATCCAGCCAATTTGTGTACCCAAAAATTTTTCCACAAAACGACTTTTCGCACAAAGATATTTTTGCCCTAAGGTAAAGTACGCTTTGATTGTTTTTTATTATTATTTTCTGTTTTATATCGGCACCCAAAACAAGAGTTCCTGCAAAATTAAATGATGAAACATATGCACCCGGCAAATCTGTGTTTATTATTTGTTCCTCGCCCAAAACCCTGTTATATGCAGAAATTCTGCTAGAATAAAAACCACCTATAAAATTGTAGACAATACTAACAGTTAAAGTTAGCGACAAAAGCACAATTACCGCCACAAGTGTTGGAACCAGTCCTTTATAATTATTCATAATTATTTTCCTTTAAAAAAACTCGCCTTAATAAGGGCGAATTTATTTTTGACAAAAAATCAATCATTTAAAATAATTACAATTTAATCTTTCCTGTTCTTTTTGTTCTGTTATATCTTTTTAGTTGATCTTCCTTAAACTTGCTACTTTCGGCTTCTAGTTCCCACTTTCTTTTTTGCCATTCATATTTTTTATTTCCTATCATTGCATCATAAATCATTATAAATAACCCTTGAACAAGATAAATGTAATAATTCATAAATCTCCAAAGTAGTAGTCCCCAAAATACTGTATTATTTGGATAAACTGATGCAAATGTTAAAGTAAAGGCAATTTCACTCATTCCTGTTCCGCCTGGCAAAGGGATAAAGCCAGATGCACACTCAATTAGTATTGTAAACATCCACATTTGAATAAACACATCAATGCTAGGCTCTCCTCCAAGCATCAAGAATATAAAATATGGAATAATAAACTGAACCAAAAACTGCAATAAGTTGCACATTATAAGCAAAATAAATGATTTTAAATCTTTGGTGTATCGCTTCATGGTTGTTTGAAAGCCACCAACGGTATCCATAACCTTATCATATATTTTTTCGTAATTCTTAACAATTCTCATCTTGCTCAAAATCTTTAAAGATTTTGCCACTATAACACGCCCAACTCTTTTACTTACCGAAAGAACCCAAACACCCACAAGCATTAAAAGGTTAAGAGCAAATCCAATATAAGAAGCAGCCGAAACCAAACCATTGCCGATGTTATTGTTGGCAGAATAAACGGTTGCAAAAATACAGATAATTAACCACGCAATCTGAAAAACAACATACCTTGCAAGTGGAATAGAAATAGCCGTTCCAGCATCTACGCCATGTTTGTTTAAATAAAAAACTTGAAATGGTTGTCCGCCAGTAGACATGGGCGTTATACAATCGTAATATCTACCAAGGCAAATAACCTTAAAGCTTAAAAATGGCCTAAATCTTTTTGTTCCTTTATAAAGCAAAAAAGTCACCCTTATTGTTTCTAAAACCATGCCAACAAAGAACAACAAGAAGATTAACAAAATGTATTGTGGCACAAAAGAGCCACTAGAAACTACCTCACTAAATGGCTGGACATTTGAATTTAATACCTGATACAGCAAAATGCCAGCAACAACAAAAATATTTATCATAAAAAAAATAATTTTGGTTATTTTCTTTTTCTTAGATTTTTGCTTTGCAACTTCTTGGTTTGCCTCACCAAGCTTGTCTGCCATGTTTAAATTTTCTGTTAAGTCATCTATTGACATTTGATTTTTAAGTTGATTTTGGTCAGAAAAAAACATACCGCCCTCGCGGTTTAACTTAAATTTATTCTTTTTATCAAACACAATAGATTTTTTGACCATCGGATTTAATATTAACATATTAAAAGCATTTTTGTAAAGTATTTTATTTAGCTAAAAATTCATGGTTGTTATTTTATAATTCTTTTAGCTGTTTTATTCCAAGATACAACATTTAAACAACCGTTTTAATTGACTTTATGTTTGCCAAATAGTATTATTTACACATCAGACTTAATATAAAATGCTCGTAATAAATTTTGTATGTTTTTATATTAAGCAAAATTATTTATTTGTGTAAAATTTATGAAATGTAATTTATGTCCAAGAAAATGTAATGCAGATCGAGAGGATGGCTCTTTGGGTTTTTGTGGAATGCCAAGCCAAATAAAAGTAGCCAAATGGGGACTCTTTAATTTTGAAGAACCTTGCATCAGCCTAAACAAAGGCAGTGGTGCAATATTTTTTTCTGGTTGCAACTTGGCATGCGTCTTTTGTCAAAACTACGAAATATCTGCATTAAAAAATGGTAAGACAATAACAACAAAAGAGTTGGCAGATATATTTAAACAATTAGAGGATATGGGCGCAGAAAACATCAACCTTGTCACGCCTATGCATTTTGCAACAAGCATAGTTGAGGCAATAAAAATATACCGACCAAAAATTCCAATTATATACAACACAAACGCATATGAAACCGAAAGCGTGATTGAATATGTTGCTCCATATGTAGATATTTTTTTGCCCGATTTAAAGTATTACTCACCTCAGTTGTCTTTAAAATTTTCTAATGCTAAAAACTATTTTGAAGTTGCAATAAAAGCAATAAAAAAAATGTACGAACTTAAAACAAACAAATTTGCACCAAATGGAAAAATGCTAGAAGGCATAATAATAAGGCACATGATTTTACCACTATGCACAGAAGATTCTATTAAAGTTTTAGAAACAATAAAACAATATTTTCCACAAGCAAAAGTCAGCCTTATGGCGCAGTACACACCAATGTTTAAGGCAAGCAGTTTTAAACAAATAAATAGAGGCATCACAAAACGAGAATATGAAAAAGTTTTAAATAAATATATAGAACTTGGGCTTGACGGATATGTTCAAGATTTATCTTCTGCCAGCAGTTGTTTTACTCCTAAATTTATTGATTAAATATTTTACTTGTTTTAATAATTTTTATTGTATTTTTTCTTTTGTTTTTTCTAATTAAAAAACAAGCATTTTGGGCAACTTCACTTTCACGAAATTTAAACGAAATATTATTATTAAAAATATTTTTTAAAAAACCCTCAATATATTTAAAATGCGTGCATCCAAGCGATATTGTTTTTATTTTTTTATACTTATTTTTTAACCCACATTTATTACAAAAACCATGGTTTAATTTTTTTATTATATTATTTTTATTTTTGTTGCTTTTATTATCAATAAAGCCATCTATAAGTTTGGGCAAATTTTTAATAAAAACAGTTTTAATATTCTTATAATTCCATAAATAGAATTTTAATATTTTATTATTTTTTATTGTATTTTTTGTGGCAAATAACAGTACGTTTTTTTTACTATTAATACACTTTAAATTGGGGTTTGTTTTTATTATTGGAATGGAATAATTTATGTTTGTTAAATCAATAACCGAACTTGCTGTATTGCATGCTAGTATAATAAAATCCAGATTGTAATTCTTTATTAAGTACTCTATATTCTTTTTTGTTATTTTTTCTATAAATGATTTTTGCTTGTTTCCGTAAGGGCAGTTTAAATCATCAAAAATATAAACGTAATCTTCCTTAAAATATTTACTACATGCACGAATTACATTTAAGCCACCACTACCACTGTCAATAATTCCTATCACACTCTTTTATATGTTTTTTATAAATTATTAGTGAAAGCATCCCTCTTTACTGATTTAACAAAAATATAGATGCCATTAAATTTATGGCATCTTTATTTTTTTAAAACTCCCCCATTACAACTTCGCCATTAAACCAAGAATCAAAAAACTTTGTTAAGTTTTTTCCACATGACTTATTAAATGCATCAACCAAGTCATCTGGTTTACATTCGGAAAACTTATTGCAATCATAATAATATTTTAAGCAACTATCTATCTTCTTTTGCCCAAGCAAGTCTTGTAGTGATGCAAACATTAACATACCCTTAACATAACTAATATACACATATTCATTTTCTGTTTCAAAGTCGCCAAGTGGTCTTATCATGTTTGTAGAAAAGTTTTGTTTTACATCGCCATACACTTTTACAAAGTTTGCATAAGACCTTGTGGCATTTTCAAATATTTCGGTGCTGGTGTGATTATACTTTGAATAATAATCATAAAATCTTGCCGTTGTATAATCTGTTAGCCCTTCATCCAAAAAGCCAAAATTAACCTCGTCATTTCCCACAACACCATACCACCACTGATGGCACAGTTCATGCACAACCACATTTATATATGTATCTCTATCCGAAAGAACATCAGAGATTAAAACCATTTGAGGAAACTCCATACCACCATGAACAAAGTTGGCTTTTACGACCGAAAGCTCGTTATATGGGTACTTTCCATACCTTTTGTTAAAATCAAGAACCTCTTTTATAAGTGTAATAATTTCATCACTATTCTCATCTTCGTAATAGTAGTATCTTATATTTATATTGTCATACTCATCGCAGATGGCATCAAACTTATTTGATAAAACCATTGCAAAGTCCCTAACATTTTTTGCTGAGATATTTGTCGTTTTTCTCCCATCTTTAATGGTAGTTTTCTGCTCACCCGTGCTTGCCAGCACAAAACTCTCATCATATGTTATGCTAACACTATAATCTGCAATTTTACTATAAAATGGGTCACCATTTGAATAATACATATCATCTTTAAATTCGCCATTTTCGTACACACACATGATTGGATAATAATTCCCTAGGTTAATCGTATTTTCTCCATAACCAAACCTATGGTTTATGTTTGGAAGCTGGCAAGAAAAACCAATTTCAAAAGTAATTGTTTCCTCAGGATAAAGCTCTGGTATTGTTATGTTTAAAATATTTTCATCTTCACCTGCTATTTCATATTCTAAATAATCATCACAATAAGATACCGTTTCTATCGTTATATTTCCATAACTAATTCCATTAGGATATGCCTTTTCATAATTAGAAAGCGAAACAACTTTTGCTTTTGCCCCTTGTCTAAAAGCATTAGGATATAGATGTAACCAAAGTTGAGTGAGTGCATTGTCTGTGTAGTTAAAAAAACAAACCTCTTCTTTACCTTCTAAAATCTGCCTTTGGTCATCATAAATTAAAATTTGGTTATAGGAAGTCAAATTGCATTGCTCGCTTTTGTTTTTGACAACAACAATAAGTCCAAGCACTAATACAACAAATATACATATAAAAATAGTCCACTTTTTCATATCGTAGCATATGCTTTAAACCCATAATTAAGAACCAAAATCAGCATTTTGGAAAATGCTAAACAAATAATTGCAACTTTCCTTTTTGCTTTTTTCTTGCTTAAATTATAACAATATGCTAAAATCAACTAAAATTAACAAGGAGCAACTAATGGGGTTTTGCAGATTTTCATCAGAAACAGTCATTTCCAATTCAACTGCTGTCGATAATATATTTATTGACAGTTATTTGCCGTATGCTAATGACACTTGTGTAAAAGTATATTTGTATGGTTTGTACAAATGTAATACACCAGATTTATATGACAATACTTTGGCTTCATTTTCTTCTGTTTTGGGCATAAGCGAAGAAGATATATATACTGCCTTTTTATATTGGCAAGAGCAAGGTCTTGTGCAAATACTTGCAACCGAGCCATTTGAAGTTGTTTATATGCCTTTAAAAAACGCCATTTCAAACACAAAAAAATATAACAAAGATAAGTATGCAGATTTTAATCTACAATTAGAATCAATCTTTAAAGGAAGAATTATAACCTTAAATGAGTACTACCAATATTATGACTTTATAGAAACATATCACATGGAGCCAGAAGCACTGATTTTGATAATAGAATACTCTGCAAGAGCAAAAGGATATAATGTTGGTTATAGTTATGTTTTAACCATTGCAAGAAATTGGGCTAGTGAGGGAATTCTTACATACGAGCAAGTAGAAAACAAGCTTATGGAACTAGAACAAAATTCAAGCGAAATTGGCGAACTATTTGGTGTTTTAGGAATTAAACGAGTTGCAACCATAGATGAAAAAGATTATTTAAGAAAATGGAAAAATGATTTTGAATTTACTTTTGAAACAATTATTGGCGTGTGCAAATTGTGTAAAAAGAAAAAGAGAATTACAACAAATTTTGAAAAACTAGATAACATTTTTAAAAACTACTACGAAATGAAACTATCATCAATAAAAGAAATAGAAAGTTATGAAGCAGAAAAAGATGAGCTTTATAAAACAAGCAAAAAAGTTTGTAGAAACTTGGGATTATACTATGACAATTTAGAACCAGTATCATCAAATTACACTCAAAAATGGGTCACAATGGGATTTGACGACGCAACTCTTGGCGATATTGCAAACTATTGCTTTAAATCGTCTATTAAAAGCCTAGATGGTATGGACAACATTGTATCTAAATTCTTTAAACTAGGAATAACCACAACAATGGCACTCGCAGAATATTTGAGTGAAGTATTAAAAAATGATGAAGAAATAAAAAGTATTTTAGACGAACTTGGTCTTGTTAGAAATGTTAATAAGTTTGATAGAGATTTCTATAAAATCTGGAAAAATGACTGGAATATAAACGACTCGCTTATTAAAGAAGCAATCTCGCTTTCTAGGGACAAGGCAAGCCCAATGCAATACTTAAACAAAATACTTTCTTATTGGCACACAAATGGCGTAGAAACGGTTGAAAGTAGCAAAAACTTTCAGCTTGCCGACCAAACAAACACAAAAGCAAAACCAAAGCAAAACTATAAAGAACAGCGTGACTATACAAAAACAGACTTAAATGCGTTGTTTGATAATTTAGAAGAAGTAGAATTATAATTTTTAATCTTAAAAATGGAGTAAAAATGAATAGAAAAATTTTAGCAAAAGCTCAGGCAGTAATTGACGAAAGAAGACAATATGCTGAAAAAGTTGCACTAGACTATTTAAAAAAAGCCCTAAAAAACCCAAAATTTGAAGAACTATACAAAAAAGAAAAAGAGCTTATGATTGACCTTACTCGCCGAGATGTTTATGGTGAAAATGTTGATTATTCAATTTTGGATAAAATAAAATTAGAGCAAGAATTTGTACTAAAAGATATGGGTTTAAATGGCACCGATATTGTACCAAACTATGAGTGCAAAATATGTAATGACACGGGTTATGTTGATGGTTTTGCATGTGAATGTTTAAAAAGAGAAATAAATAAAGAATTGTTTGAATATAGTGGCTTTACCTCGCGCCTTGCATCATTTGATGAAAAACACATAAACCATCCAGCATTTGACTTAATGAAAAAATGGTGCGACACAAACAGCACAAAAATAAATGTGCTTATTTGTGGCCCAACCGGAACCGGCAAAACATATTTAACAGAGTGCATCGCTGATAGACTAATTAAAAGAAACAGGATTGTGCTTTTTACAACTGCATTTAATCTTCACAGTTGTATGCTAAATTATCATATTAGTAATTTTGCAAATCGTGATGAAATTTTAGAGCCATTTTTAAATGCCGAAGTTTTAATAATTGACGACCTTGGCTCCGAGCCAATGCTTGCAAATATAACAAAAGAATATTTGTACATGATATTAAACGAAAGAATGTTAAAAAAACTATCGACCATTATTACCACAAATCTTTACCCTAATGACCTTTTAGAGCATTACACAAG